>NZ_PDGW01000022.1:0-142006 GCF_014335015.1 Corynebacterium sp. LK31
GCAAGAACGCCGAGTTACTGACTGCGTTTATGACAAAAATGGCGTGAAAAATGGCTTGAAACTGTCATAAACTTGCACAGTTTCACATTTGCAGCCCGTCTTTCTGAAGTTGTCAGGTTTGCTGCTTAACCAAAAACGCCCGACCGCCTGCGCATCAACTGCACAGAACAATCGGGCGTGAAAAGGCTTTTGGCTATCTAGCTGTACTGACCGGGGACGTTAGTTGACTTGCGTGGCATCGCCCGGGCTCTGTATCCTCGGCCGCATGTACTCAGGCATCGCCTCGATGAAGCTGCGTTCCGTCCGCTGACGGCGGCGGGACCCCTTATGACCTCTCGTCTGCCGTCCTGGCCATCTGCCGGGCGGCCGCTTCGTGGTGCCCGGCTCCATGACGAGCTGAAAGTACGCAATGCCAACCACAGAACCTTTACGATCATGTGCCTGGATCGGGACATCCCAAGGGCCCGCTGCACACATCCGCGCTGAATCACTCCACCTGACACTCGGCGACAGGCCGCTGCTGAGTGGGACTGACGTCACCGTCTCCACCGGGTCGCGACTGGCGATCGTCGGCGACAACGGCCGGGGCAAGACCACCTTGCTCCATATACTGGCGGGGATCTTGAAACCCGACTCGGGAGTGGTGACCCGGGTGGGTTCCCTCGTCCTGGTCAAGCAGGACATGGCCACCGAGGGCGATCGCACGGTCGGTGACCTCATTGCCGAGGCGACCGCCCCATCCAGGGCCGCTCTGCAGGCCCTCGACGTGGCTACCGCGGCGCTGGCCGCGGGCGATGACGCGGCCGACGCTTATTCCGCCGCACTCGAGGCGGCCACGCGGCTGGACGCCTGGGATGCAGACCGCCGTGTTGACATCGCCCTGGCGGGCCTGAACGCCTGTAGCGACCGCGATCGGGTCCTGTCGACCTTGTCGGTCGGCCAGCGGTACCGGGTACGGCTGGCGGTCGCCCTCGGATCGACCCCTGACCTGTTGCTGCTGGACGAGCCCACCAACCACCTGGACGCTGCAGGGCTGTCCTTCCTGACTGAGCGCCTGCGGGACCACCCCGGTGGCCTGGCCTTAGTCAGCCACGACCGCGCCCTGCTGCGCGACGTGGCGACCAGCTTCCTGGACCTCGACCCGACCCGCGATGGCCTTCCGCGCACCTACGCGGGCGGTTACGAGGGCTGGATCGAAGGGCGGCAACGAGAACGGGCCGCCTGGGAGCAAGACCATGCCGCCCAGGTCGCCCGGCATCAGGAACTGACCCGCGCCGCCGCCGACGCACGCTCCCGCCTGTCCCAGGGTGGATGGAGACCTGAAAAGGGCACAGGCAAGCACCAACGTGCCACACGCGCTGCTGGAGTGGTCCAAGCCTTCAACCGACGTATCGAAGACCTGAAAAGTCATGAAATCGGCGTCCCGGCGCCGCCACTGCGTCTTGCGTGGCCCGCCTCGGCAACCCGTGCCGGACAGAGCATCATGAACGCCACCCAGGTTACTGTGAAGGGCCGATTGGACGCTCCGGTTTCGGTCGACGTGAACGGCGGTGACCGGTTGGTGGTCACCGGACCGAACGGCGCGGGAAAATCCACCCTGTTGGCACTTCTCGCAGGGCGGCTGGCCCCCACCACGGGACATGTGCGAGTTAATCCGAGAGCGCGCATCGCTCTGCTGTCCCAAGAGGTCCCCGACTGGGACCGCTCCAGCCCCGCACACGAGGTCTATGAGGCCTACCTGGCGAAGCTAGGCCGTCGAGCTCAGGCGCCGTCCCTCGGCTCGCTCGGGCTGCTCGAAGCCTCCGCAACCGGCACGCCGGTGGGGCGCTTGTCGCAAGGACAGCAACGCCGTCTCCACCTGGCCATGTGTCTGGCCCAGGATCCAGACCTGCTGCTCCTGGACGAGCCCACCAACCATCTGTCATCGAGCCTCGTCGACGACATCACCACCGAGCTGCTGCAGACCTCCTGCGCGGTGATCGTTGCCACGCATGACCGTCAGATGCTCCACGACCTGGCCGACTGGCCCCACCTGAACCTTGACCTGAAGGACATGCCATGAACCCGCTTCACCCCTTGACCATCCCCACGTACCGTCAGCTGTTCGCAGCGATGGTGCTGACCATCTTCGCCCAGGGTGCCTGGGCCCTCTACCTTGCCATGCAGACCCTCGACCTGGGCGCCACGCCAGCCGCCCTGTCGGGTGTCGTAGTCTGGAGCGGCATTGGCCTGCTTGCAGGATCCCTCCCAGCTGGCGTAATCGCAGACCGGTTCCCCAATAAGTCCGTCATCGTGAGCGTGCTCACCCTGAACCTCACCATCGCGACCGCGACGTCCACGGCAGCAATCCTCGACATTGTCACCTTCTGGATGCTCGCGGTCTCCGCGTTCATCATTGGCACTTCAACCGCATTCTTCTTCCCCGCCTACACGGCGCTGGTGCCAGTCCTGGTGGACGGCGACGACTTAATGGCCGTCAACGGCCTCGAAGGCGCCGCCCGCCCGTTGGTCGGACAGGCAATTGCGCCCGCCGCCGTCGGAGCGGTCATCGGTGCCAGCATGCCCGCCGCGGGCGGGTACCTCATCGCCGGCGCGCTCGGACTCGCCCTGATCGCCGCCCTGCGGCTTCCTGCCCCTTGCTCAGCCGAGACCGACGCCGAAGCTCCGGCCACCTCTGCGCTGCGGGACCTGCTCGACGGGTTCGGCTACGTCGCCCGCACGCGCTGGGTTCGCTCCAGCGTGCTGTTGGCGGCCGCCATGGGCCTGGCCGTGACCGGTCCGCTGGAAGTTCTCCTGCCCGCGGTCATACGCTCGACCCATGACAACGGTCCGGCTGTGTACGGAGTCGTCCTCGGAGTTCTGGGCGTCGGCGGCCTGGTGGGTTCCCTCGTCGCCGGCTCATGGCCCACCCCCTCACACTTCCTGCCCGTAATGGTCGGCGCATGGGTACTCGGCTGCCTTCCACTGGCCATCCCCGCACTCACCAACAATCCGTGGATCATCAGCGCCGGACTGGCGGTCTACGGTGCGTCGATCGGAGTCGGGATGGTCATCTGGGGCACGGTCCTGCAGGAACACGTACCGCTGGAGATGCTCGGCCGAGTCGCCAGCCTCGACTTCTTCATCTCCATCGCCTTCATGCCACTGTCCATCGCACTCACCGGACTCCTCAGCCGACACATCGCCGCTGCCAGCTTGTTCATCGCCGCCGGACTCGTGCCGCTCGCCACGACGATCCTCCTTGCAGTCCTGGGGCAACTCCGAACGCCGCGGACGACGCCCGTCGCAGCAGGTGAGGAGTGATGCACGCCAACGCCACCCTGACACCTCGCCACCGGCTCAAGGTGGCCCAGCTCGTCGTCGACGACGGTTGGCCCATCAGCGAAGTCGCCGCCCGCTTCCAGGTCTCCTGGCCGACCGTGAAGAGGTGGGTCGACCGCTATCGCGCCGGCGAGTCGATGCAGGATCGCTCGTCCCGGCCGAAGACCTCACCGAACAAGACGGACAAGGCGACGACGAAGCGGTGCGTCAGCCTGCGGATACGGCTGCGTGAGGGCCCCGTGCAGCTCGCCGCCCGACTCGGCATCGCGCCCTCGACCGTCCACCGCATCTTGGCCGGTGCCCGACTGAACCGGCTCTCCTACATGGACCGCGAGACTGGCGAACCGATCCGCCGGTACGAACACCCCCACCCCGGCTCCCTGGTCCACGTGGACGTGAAGAAGCTCGGGAACATCCCCGACGGCGGCGGCTGGCGCTACGTCGGCCGCCGCCAGGGCGACCACAACCGAACGGCGACACCGGGTAAGCCGAAGAGCAAGTGGCACAACCCCAGGCTCGGGTACGCGTTCGTGCACACCGTCATTGACGACCACTCCCGCGTCGCGTACACCGAGGTCCACGACGACGAGACCGCCGTCACCGCGGTCGGGGTCCTGCATCGGGCTGTGGCGTGGTTTGCCGATCGCGGCGTCGCCGTGGAGCGGGTGCTGTCCGACAACGGTGGCGCCTATCGCTCGCACCTGTGGCGGGACACCTGCGAGGCCCTCTCGATCACCCCGAAGCGGACGCGTCCGTACCGGCCGCAGACCAACGGCAAGGTAGAGCGCTTCCACCGGACCATGGCCGACGGGTGGGCCTACGCCCGCTGCTACACCAGCGAGCAAGAACGACGCGACGCCCTGCCGGATTGGCTGCACCAGTACAACCAGCACCGCCCGCACACGGCCTGCGACAACCAGCCGCCGTTCTCACGATTGATCAACGTCCCCGAGCAGTACATCTAGCCGCCTATTTACTTCTTGCGAGCCTGACCCGGCTTCGGAGCCGGCTTGGACGGCTTGGAAGAGATCTTCTTAGCGTCGTCAGCGTTCTTCTTCTCGGTCTTGACCTCGTCGACCTTGATTTGAGCCTGCTTGGAAGCCTCTGCGGCCTTCTCCTCAGTGGTCTCCTTGGCCTCAGCAGCCTTGTCCTTGGCCTCGTCGGCCTTGTCGGCTGCCTTGCCCTTTACCTCTTCAGCCTTTTCCTTAGCCTCGGAAGCCTTCTCTTCAACGGTCTCCTTGACCTCTGCGGCCTTCTCTTCGACCTTGTGCTTAACTTCCTGGGCCTTCTGCTGGTACGGAGCTGGGTCAACCGGGAGCTTGTCGTCCTTGCGCAGCTTCCAAACAATGACACCGACGATTGCTGCAACAACAGCGAAGACCAGGGAAGCGGTTGCGATGCGACCGTTCTTGGCGCGCTGCTCTTCCTTACCGGTTACCTTGTCGATAGCCTTCTGGGTACGCACCTCGAGGTCCTTGCGAGCCTTCTTGGCCTTCTTTTCAGCCTTCTTAGCCTCGCAGCGAGCCTTGCAACGGGTCTTCTTGCCCTTGCGCTTAGCGTCCTTCTCGGCCTGCTTCGCAGCCTTCTTAGCCTGCTTCTTGGTCTCCTTGGACTTCGTCTCAACCTTGCCGGTCAGTTCTTCGGCCTGCTCAGCGAGCTGATCGCGGGCGTCGGAAACCTTTTCCTTAACGTCTTCCGCCCAATTGGTTGCTGCGTCCTTTGCTGCCTCGTTCTGTGCAGCTGCCACCTTCTTAGCCTCCTGCATCGTGTCGTAGAGCTCTGCAGCCTTCTTGTCCCGGTAATCCGAGTAGCTGTCGTAAGCGGACTTCAGTCCCTTGACAGCCAGCGAGATTGCGTTGGGGTTCATGACTCTCCTTTATTAGTGCGTCGCCAACAGGCATCGCCTTTAATTCTCAATCAATGATTAATACTGCTGCGGCGCCAGTGCCTCTGAGACCAAGATGCTTCTAAGTCCAAGAGCTAGGGCCCAGATAGGCCTAGCGCCGAAATATTTGCAGCAGGCTCACATTCCAGCTTAGGCACTATTTGGCCTCCATGGGGGTCAACGAAGAACTCTTTTCCTTATCTTGAGAAACGTTTTCGCTGGTTTCTGCCACGGAGAAACTCACCAGTAGGAGCAATTGGCCACCAAGGTCGGTATCCTAAGGAATGTGACTATTAAGACTGCTACTGCAACTGTGCACACCAACCATGGCGATATCGTGATTGACCTGTTCGGCAACCACGCGCCGAATACCGTCGACAACTTCATCGGCCTGGCAGAAGGCACCAAGGAGTACAAGGGGCAGAACGCCTCTGGCACCGAGTCCGGCCCGTTCTACGATGAGGCCATCTTCCACCGCATCATCGCTGGATTCATGATTCAGGGTGGTGACCCGCTGGGCACCGGCACCGGCGGCCCGGGCTACATGTTCGACGATGAGATCCACCCGGAGCTCCAGTTCGATCGTCCGTACCTGCTCGCTATGGCAAACGCCGGCAAGCGCGGCGGTCGTGGCACCAACGGTTCCCAGTTCTTCATCACCGTTGTTCCGACCCCGCACCTCAATGGCGCTCACACCATCTTCGGTGAGGTCGCTGATGACGCCTCGAAGAAGGTTGTCGACGAGATCGCTCGTGTGGCTACGGATCACTGGGATCGCCCGCTGGAGCCGGTCGTGATTACCTCCATCGACATCGAGAAGTAATCCGCTAGCTTCTACGCTCTTTAACCCGTCCGGTTGTTCCGGGCGGGTTTTTTCATGCCCATTTTCGCTTTACGACGGCCCGTAACTTCAATGTTGTGTTTAGGGGTAGTGGGGGTAGTAGCACATCGTGTTAATTCTCCACATGTCCACAGCCCTGTGGACAAAATACTCCACTGTTCACCTAGGTGAACACGGGCCAAGAAGCACGTTACGGGTCCCAATTTTCACAAATTACAACAATTCACAGTTGTCCACAGACTTGTGCACATGTGTGGATAATTCCATTCTTGTAATTTACGAACCAGCGTTCGAAAGTGGTCGAACTCCGCAGAATATTGGAGTTACGCATAACTTGACTTGCAACTATGTTACTTGTTCACAGAGTTATCCACAGGCTGTGGATACTGTGGACACAGGGGATAGAACCAAAGTTGTCATGCTTTACGGTTTCTGTCACGTAACCCGTGAGAAATTTGGGACGAAATCTCTCCACAGTTATCCACAAATTACATGATTGTTACACAGGTTTCTGTGGATAACTTTTTTGCGTGATCAGTAGGAGGGAAATCCTCATTCGCCGAAAAACGTGTGGGAAACGGGGGTATTGACGGGGGTGAATTGACCTGGGTTTTTAGGCATGAAAAAGGCGCATCCAATAATGGATGCGCCTGAGGAGTGCGGTGTATTAGAGCTGACTAACGCCAACCCATAGTCATCAGCAGACCAACAATGAAAAGACCAAAGCCGATGACGTAGTTCCATGCGTTCAAAGTCACCATGAACGGAATATGCGGACCCGCGATGTAGTTGACCAGCAGCCAGCCCAAACCAATCAGCATGAACCCGAACATCAGCACCTTGTACCACACCGGTGTCTGAGTGCTATTGATTTTGACCGGGGTACGGCTGACAGAGGAGCCACCGGATTGTGGTGAATTAGTGCTTTCAATCTTTGCCTTAGGCATAGCGCTTTAAACTCCTTAGGTTGTGGTCAGCAGGTTGCGATCAGCGCGGTATCTACACTCCCGCGGTATATGCATAATTGTAAACTTTGCATCCGAACTTACCAGTGAAGTTCGCAGGCAGTAGAATTCCCAGTTATGCAGATTCTCGTCGTCGATAACTATGACAGCTTCGTATTCAATCTGGTCCAGTACATAGGCCAGCTCGGCGAAACGGTTACTGTCTGGCGCAATGATGATGCGCGTCTCCGCGATGTTGACGACGTCGTAAAGCAATTTGATGCAATCCTACTGTCGCCCGGTCCCGGTGAGCCGTCCAATGCGGGATGGACAGAGGACATTATTCGCGCGGTGAGCAGGCAGGACGAGCCGACACCGGTGTTGGGTGTGTGCTTGGGTCACCAGGCGATTGGTGAGGTCTTTGGTGCGCAGGTCGTGCGTGCCGACGAGCTGTTGCACGGCAAGACCTCCCCGGTCACTCATGACGGCACGGGTGTTCTGGCCGATGTGCCCAGTCCTTTTATTGCCACGCGCTACCACTCGTTGACGGTGGATCCGAAGACGTTGCCGGAGGAACTCATTGCCACGGCATTCACCGATTCGGGCATGCTGATGGCGATGCGCCACCGCGACCTGCCGATTCACGGCGTGCAGTACCACCCGGAGTCGGTACTCACCCAGTACGGGCACCGCATGCTGGTCAATTGGCTGCGACTGGCCGGCGGCGAGTACACCGAGGAACTCCTGGCGGAGTTGGAAGAGCAGCAGGCGGTGTACCAGCGCGCCTTCTCAGACGTGCTGGCACACTAGCCGCTAGTTAGGCAGCAGATCCGGCAGCCTTATGGGAGGTTCCGGAGCAGGCCGTTCCTCTGAAGAGCTCTCCGGGGCGACCCCCAGCCGGTAGACGCGTAGGGTGACCTCGCCGTCCTTGTTGAGCTTGGATCCGGCCGACGGGTTGGCTTTCTCCACGTGGTCGACCTTGGACAGATCCAGCGTGGTGACTTCCTCGGTGCGGATAGTTCCCTCGAAGCCGGCATCGGTGAGTGCCTTCTCCGCATCGCGGAGAGTCTGGCCCTCAACTCGTGGCATCTTAATTTGGTTGCCGCGCGAAACGTGCAGCTCGACAGTCGTTCCGACGGTGAGCTCCGTGCCCTTCTGGGGAACCTCAACAACGGTTCCCTGTTCCTCAGTGGAGTCAACCTCCACCACCTCGACAACGAAACCAGCGGACTCGAGGGTCGTGCGGGCGGAATCCAACCTCTGACCAGTGACATCCGGAACAGTCTTGGTCTCGATACCGGAGGAGACAGTCAAAGTTACACGGGTTCCCTTCGACACCTGAGAACCGGCAGCTGGAGACTGCTCGATGACATTGCCGCGCGGAACGTCCTCACTCGGTTCCTCTTGCAGCTTCGGATTGACGACAAGCCCCGCCTCCTCGAGTAGGCGGCGAGCTTCCTCGGCCTGTTTGTCGCGTACATCCGGCACATTGGTCAACTCTGGGCCCGAAGATACGCGCAGCTTGATACGAGATCCCTGCGGCAACCCCGATCCGACGCCCGGTTCGGTGGCAATCACCGTGTCTCGGGGCACATCTGGGTTCGGCTCGTCGACGCGGTTGACCACGAAACCAGCCTGCTCGAGAACCTGCGTCGCCTCATTGACATTTAGGCCCTCGACCTGCGGAATGGCAACGGTCTCGACCTCGGTGGACGAGTTGAAAAGCTGGTAGGCGCCGTAGCCGACACCGCCAAGAGCGACCAGCGCAGCAGCCGCCAGTGCGACAGTCTTTCCTGCGCCACCCTTCTTTTTCTCAGGCTCGTCAGTGTTAGCAATCTGAGCAGGGGCTTCCGGTTGGGCAGCTGCTCTCTCCGGTTCCGGAGCAGGGACAGGGGCCGGGGCCGGAGTTGCCTGCTGTGCAGGGGTCACCCGGGTCTCAGCATCCGATGGAGCTGCCGGAAGGAATTCGGTGGTCTTCGCATCGTCGTCATGCGCGCCGTGGTGCGCCAGCGCCAACGGATCCTCGCCGCGTGCAAGACGACGCAAATCCTGGGCGAAGTCCTCTGCAGAGTCGTAGCGCTCCATCGGATCCTTGGCCATCGCGGTCAGAAGCACCGCGTCGAGGGCCTGAGCCGTGTTTGGGTCGGTGTTGAGCTTCCCCGAAGGCCGCGGCGGCTGGTCCTGAACGTGCTGGTAAGCGACAGAAAGAGGGGTTTCGCCGGTGAACGGCGGGGCGCCCGTGACGGCCTCGAAAAGTACGCAGCCGACAGCGTAGATATCGGAACGGGCGTCGGCGGTCTTACCGCGCGCCTGCTCCGGCGAGAGGTATTGCGCGGTACCCAGCACCGCCGCAGTCTGCGTCATCGTGGTGGAATCACCGAGCGCGCGAGCGATGCCGAAGTCCATCACCTTCACCTTGCCGGTGTTGGTCAGCATGATGTTCGCCGGCTTGATGTCACGGTGAATAATGCCCGCATGGTGGGATGCCGTCAGCGCATCACACACCGATGCCATGATCGATGCGGCTTTCTTCGGGTCGAGCCGCCCCTCACGACGAACAAGATCACGCAGGGTCTCGCCCTGAATCAGCTCCATGACAATGAAAGGCACGCGCCCCATCGGGCTATCCGTCTCGCCGGTGTCGTACACCGACACGATCGACGGGTGATTCAGCAGCGCTGAGTTTTTCGCTTCACGACGGAACCTTGCGAGGAAGTTCTCATCCCTGGCAAGGTCGGCCCTCATCATCTTGACCGCGACAGAGCGACCGAGAACAGTATCTTCAGCGCGGTAGACATCGGACATGCCGCCAACGCCAATGAGCTCGCCGAGCCGATAACGGCCGGAGAGGAGATCGTCATTGCCAGACATTGTTCGTCAGTCCCTTCGGAAGGATTTCCACCAAAACATCTTGTACCTGAATATTACTGTGCATCTGGAGTCCCCAAGGTATTACCGGAGTCATTTCCCAAGGGCAATTGAATACCGGGTAGACCACCGCCACTGGAGTCGTCGCCACTGTTGTCGCCACTGTCGTTGCCCGAATCCTGAGTCGGTTCGGACGTATCCGGAGCGGTCTCGCTGGTGTCCTGCTCAGTGGAGCTGTCAGAGGCACCGTCATTGTTGCCGCCGTAGTTTTCACCAGAGTTGCCGCCGTCGTTATTTCCCCAGTTACCGGAATTGTCGCCCGACCAACCGTAACCAGAACCGTCGTTGGGGTCGGTGTTTTCCTCTGTGGTCTGCTGCTGTGACTGGTTCGGAATGTACTGCTCCAAGTTCGGAATGGTTGGCAGTGAACCGGTAGTCGACAGCGAATAGACGACCGCGATAGCACCGGCCAGCAACACTAGCAGCACCAACAGCACAATGCTGCCGCAGCCACAACCGCAGCCGCTGCGCTTCTTTGCCGGCTTACGCTGTCGGGCGGGTTGCTGCGGTGGCCGCTGCGGTTGCTGCGGTGGCTGCGACACCGGCATGGGCGGTCGCGTCATGGCACCGAGTTCGGTGGTCGCCGGGTTGGCAGCGTTGGATTGACGGTGCACCGTTGGGGTCACACCACGCGGCTGTGGTGGGCGGTGCCCCGCGCGCACTCGCAAAACAGCCTGTGCCAGCTCACGGCCATCGGCATAGCGACGCTGCGGATCCTTGCGCAGCATAATGCCGATAAGTTCGCGGATATGCGGATTGACCGTCGGCGCCAACGCAGGTGGTGCCTCGTTGATGTGTGCCACGGCAACCGCGACGGTGGAGTCGCCCTGGAAGGGCCGGGCGCCGGCCACCATTTCGTAGGCGACACAGCCAAGCGAGTAGATGTCTGTCGCCGGACTCACCTGTTTGCCCTGTGCCTGCTCCGGTGAGACATACTGCGCGGTACCGACGACCATGCCGGTACGCGTCAGAGGCACCGCTTCAGCGGCTTTGGCAATGCCAAAGTCGGTAATCTTCACGGTGCCCTCCGGCGTCACCAGGAGGTTGCCCGGCTTAATGTCGCGGTGGACAAGGTTCGCAGCGTGAATTGCCGACAGGCCGTGTGCAGTCTGCTCTAGCACGTCGAGCATCAGGTGCTCTGGCAGGGTGCGACGTCGCTGCAGCACCTGCGACAGAGATTCGCCACGGATGTACTCCATGACGATGTAACACGCGCCGTGGCTGCCGATGTCGCCTTCCTCGTAGGTGACAATCTTCACCACGTTTGGGCTGTTGACGCTGCGCGCAGCGGCGGCTTCGTTCTGGAAACGCTGCCGGAACTCGTAGTTGTCCGAGTACTCCTGGTTCAGAAGTTTGATTGCAACCAGTTCGCCGCTGGTGGCGTCGTCGGCAAGCCAGACGGTGGACATGCCGCCACGGCCGAGCAGACGGCGAACGTGATATCGGTCGCCAACGATGTCTTGAACTTGGTGGGCATCCATGCTTATCGACCCGCCTGTTCGACCGCGTCAATGAGTGCACGGCCAATCGGGGCAGCAACGGAGGCGCCGGTAGCGCCCTGGCCCTGGCCGCCACCGTTTTCCACGACGACAGCCACGGCGACATCGGAGTCCGGCGCGAAGGCGATGTACCAGACGTGCGGTGCGTACTCGCCGCGGACAGCACCGTGTTCCGCGGTACCGGTCTTGGAGGCAATACGCGAACCGTTACCGCCCGAGTGCGACTCGGAGCCGCGCATCAGCTCAGTTACGGTCTCCGCGACCTCCGGCGAAATCGCCTCGCCGGCTTCAATCGGCTTAAAGGACTTGATTTCGGAGAGGTCGGCACCGCGCACCGATTTGATGATCTGGGGTTCCATGCGCACGCCGCCGTTGGCAATCGTGGCGGCGATGATGGCGTTGTCCAGCGGCGTGAAAGACACGTCGCGCTGACCAATGGAGGTCTGACCCAGCGAGGACTGATCCGGAATATCACCGACAGCGGAGGGCTGAATCGGCAGGCCCGCGTCATCGTGGGTCTCACCGATGCCGAATCGCTTAGCGACGTCCTTGAGCGCATCGGCCCCGTACTGCATACCGAGCTCAGCGAATGCCGTATTACAGGACTGCGCGAAAGCCTGGCGGAGAGTTGTAGTAGCCCCACCACAGGTCGAGCCACCGTAGTTCTCCAACGTAGTGGTGGTATCCGGCAGCGTAATCTGCGGTGCGCCAGTGACCGAGGTGTCCGGGGAAGCGCCTTGCTCCAGTGCCGTGACCGTGGTCAACACCTTGAAAGTGGAACCCGGCGGCAGCGGACGCTGAGTGGCGTGGTTGAGCAGCGGTGCGCCCTCATTGTTATTGAGGGACTGCCAGGTACTCTCGTCGCCGGCGGCGATGTCATTCGGGTTGAACGACGGTGTGGAGGCCATCGCGAGAATTTCACCCGTCGATGGGCGAATGGCGACGGCGGAGCCGACGTAGCCGCGTTCAGCGAGTTGTTGGTACGCAGTCCGCTGAGCGTTCGGCAACAGCGTCAGCTCCGTGGAGGCCCCAGAGGGTTCCTTGCCCGTGACCATGTCGAGGGCGCGGGAGGTAAACAGCGAAGGGTCGCTGCCGTTCAAGATCTCGTTCTGAGAGCGTTCGATACCGGCGGAGCCGTAGATGTCCGACAGGTATCCGACCACCGCGGCATATGCCTCCGGGTCGGTGTCGTAGCTGCGGTCATAGAAGCCGCTCTCGCCCTTGACCGAGTGGGCCAGAATGTCGCCGTCAGTGGTGATTTGGCCGCGAGGTTTGGACTTTTCCTCCAGGAACTGGCGGCTATTCAGCGGATTGTGGGCGTACTTATCCTGCTGGAAGCCCTGGATGTAGGTCAGGTTCGCCAGTAGAAGAACGAAGAGTCCGAGAACGACAACAAAGATTTGGCGAATGGTTTTATTCATCTACTGGTTCACCTCCTGAGATGCGGTGGCATTGTCGTTGAGGCCCGAAGGGTTGCTTGGAATACCCCAGGGGCGGTTGGCCTCGTCAGAGACGCGCAGCACGATGGCCAACATGATGTAGCTGGCCAGCAGTGAGGAACCACCGGCTGACATGAACGGAGTAGTCAGACCGGTCAGCGGCATCAGCTTGGAAACACCGGCTGCAACCACGAACAGCTGAATGGCCATCGAGAATGCGACACCGGCCGCCAGCAGCTTGCCAAAGGAATCACGTACCGCCAAGCTCGCCGAAATACCGCGGGAAATCAGAATCGCGAACAGCAGGATGATGGCACTCAGGCCGGTAAAACCGAGCTCCTCACCAAAGGCCGAGAGGATGAAGTCAGAGTGTGCCACCGGAATGTTCTGTGGGTAGCCCTGGCCCAGACCGGTGCCACCGATGCCACCCCAGCTCATGCCGAACAGACCCTGGGAGAGCTGGTAGCCACCCTCGTCGTAGGAGCCCAACGGATCCAGGAAATGCGTGACTCGCGCCTGAATCTTGTCCGAAACCATGTAGACACCGACAACGCCGACGGTCACCAGCACCATGCCGATGATCAGCCAGGAACCACGACCGGTGGCAGCGTAGAGCATTGCCAGCACAGTGCCGAAGAGCACCAGCGCCGGGCCAAAGTCATTCTGCAGAGCCATGATGACGGTAGCGATGCCCCAGATCAGCAGAATCGGACCCAGGTCGCGAACACGCGGGAAATCAATGCCCAGGAAACGCTTGCCCGCCACATTGAACAGCGAGCGCTTATTCACCAGCAGCTGAGCAAAGAAGATCAGCAGCATGACCTTGGCAAACTCACCCGGCTGCATGGAGAACGGGCCGATGGAAATCCAGATGCGGGCATCAGCATTAATCGACGACGGCCACACCAGCGGTAGCGCCAACAGAATCAAGCCGCCGAGACCCAGCAGATACGAGTACTGCGACAGCGAGTGATGGTTGCGCAGCAGGACGATCACGCCGATAAACAGTGCGACACTGAGTACGGTCCACATGATCTGGTTGCGCACCAACGAGGTGTCATTGGCCAGGTCGAGGCGGTGAATCATCACCAGCCCCAAGGCATTGAGCGTTGCTGCAACCGGCAGCATCACCTGATCGGCGTTGGGCGCCACAAAGGTCAGCGCGATATGCGCCACTGCAAAGATCACAAAGAATCCGCCAATGATGTAAAAGACATCTGCGGTCAGAGAGTTGCCCTGAGCCAGTTCCAGTGAAATTAGTGCCAAAAGCAACAATCCTGCCGACAGCAGCAGCAGGAGCATTTCCTTCATCCGAAGCTGTCGCTTCGTGGTAGTTTCACTCATTTTCGCACCTGCCTACAGTTGACTCCTGGCTTCGAGCCCAGCTTTTCATCCTTCTTGTCATCGTCGGAAACGGACAGACATACCGGCAGTGCCGACTCCGCCAAACGGCCAATCTGGTCGCTGACACCGTCGTAGGAATCAGCCGGCAGACCTTCCAGCGAATTGCGTGCCGCCGGTGAGAGATCTTCCGGCGTCATGATGTGGCAGTCGACCTTCTCCTTCGCCGTCCCAGCCGGAGGAAGCTGAACTTTGTTGTCATCGGTCAAACAGATGAACTGATGTGGCTCTTGCAGATCGAAGCCCAGCAAACTGCCGGGCACGCCGTGCATCAGCTGCACCTGCCCGTCGACCACCGCGAGATGGTACATCGACTCCTTCTTCTGCCAGCCCCAAATACCAAGGCCGACCAACCCGGCCACCAGCACCAGCACCACAGAAATAACTAGCCACTTGCCCTTGGAAGCTTTCTTCTCCGGCGCCGAAGTCACTGCAATTTCCTGCGACTTCCGCGGGCGGAGTGCCGCCGCGCGTCCCGCTGACGTATTGGGGCGGGGGAGTTCCTCCTCCGCACTCTGTAGGGCACCGGCCAGGGCGGGCTCGTAAGGCGTGCGTGCCGACGAATCGACAACATCGGCAACCACCACGGTGATGTTATCCGGACCACCGGACTTCAACGCGTAGTCAATGAGCTTGGTAGCGGCCTCGTCCGGAGTGCCCTCCGAGAGCACATCCTTGATGGTGTCCGCGGACACTGGATCGGATAGACCATCCGAGCACAGCAGGTAGCGATCGCCCTCGTGAACATCGCGATAAGACAAAGTAGGCTCCACCGGGCGACCGGTGAGAGCCTTCAAAATCAGTGAGCGCTGAGGGTGAATTGCCGCTTCTTCTTCGGTGAGATTGCCCTCATCCACCAGGGACTGCACATAGGTGTCATCCCGGGTAATGCGGATGAGCTCCCCGTCGCGCAGCAGATAGCCACGCGAGTCACCGACATGGCACATGCCCAGGCGGGTACCGTCGAAAAGCAGAGCAGTCAGCGTAGTGCCCATGCCTTGCGTAGAGGGGTTCTGCTCAATTTCATCCGCGATGGAGTTATTGCCCTCCATGCAGGCGCTGCGCAGGGACTCGAGCAAATCGGGGCCGGGCTGATCATTGTCCAGCCGAGAGACGGCCGCAATCATCAGCTGAGATGCGATTTCTCCGGCGGCGTGGCCACCCATGCCGTCGGCAAGCGCGAGCAGACGCGAACCCGCATAGGCGGAGTCCTCGTTGTTCTGTCGGATGAGGCCGCGGTCAGAGCGGGCCGTGTAATTCAGAGCAAGACTCATGGTTGCAACCTCAAAGTTGTACGGCCAATACGAAATTCCATACCCGAAGCCAGGCGTTCCGGCTGTTCCACGCGCTGGCCATTGAGGAATGTGCCATTGCGGGAGTCCAGGTCTTCCAGGTACCAGATGCCGTCGCGGTTGATGACGCGAGCGTGCTGGCCCGAGGCGAAGTCATCGTTGAGGACGAAGGCATTCGACTCTGAACGGCCAATAGTGATGTCGCGTTGGTTGTTTAGGTTCATGCGCGAACCCGCCAGCGGCCCGGAGGTGACAAGGAGCTGATGTGGAGTCTGCGAGCGCTGGAAACGCTTGGCCGGAGCACTGCTGGCCTGCCGAAGTGGGCGCAGCGGAGCCGAGCCTGTTGTTTCTGTACGCAGGGTGCGAAGCGTCATCCAAATGAAAAACCACAGGACGACCAGCACGCCGATGCGCGAAAGCAGAAAAACGATAGCTTCCACGTCCGAGGAACCTCCTTATGTAGAGCTGGTGGGTCCGCAAACCGAACACACGGACGTAATTATTCCAGGAATGTGTCGGCAAACCTAGGGCAGTGGCATGTGAACCTGGTGAACCTCACTACTTAGCGGATCTGAATCAGCGGATCTGAACTTCGAGAACAGAATGTCCTAGCGAGATTTCGTCGCCGTCGGCCAGCAGCCAGTTCTCAATGGGTTCGCCATTGACAATGGTGCCGTTGGTCGAATGCAAATCGACGAGCACAGCGTCCTGGCCATCCCACGTGATCTCGGCATGCTGGCGGGAAACACCAGTATCCGGGAGGCGGAAGTCGGAAGCGGTGCCGCGGCCGATGATGTTCGAACCATGGCGCACCTCAAATACGCGCGAGGAGCCGTCCTGCAACAGCAGGGTGACGGTCTTTTCCTGGGACTGGTCTTCACCCACGGCCGCGCTGCTCAGCTCAGTTGCAGCCTCTGGGTCGACCGCGGGGATGGGGCGGGAAGCGGTGGGGAACTGCTCAGCTTCCGGCTGCGGGTGGTAGGCGGCAGAGGTCTCTGCAGCTTGGGGTTCATCATCGCTTTGCGACGGGGCTGCGTCAGTGTTGGCATCATCGGCACTGTCCTCGAATGGGACGAACTCCGAGGTGCCCACGGTGTCCTCGGTGAAAGTGCTGGCCGTCTTCAACTGGCCGGTGTGGAGAGACTCCACTGCCTGCAGGTGGACGCTAATGGAACCGGTGAAGCCCCAGCCGTTGTTACGGCAGTAGCGTGTCATGCGGTCAGCCAACTGATTCGGCAGGTTGGGCTCGGACGCAGAAAGGTTCTTGTAGTCGGCAGCGCTGATGCCAATGCGGAAATCATTGGGTGCCAAGTACTGACCGTTGGCGTCCTGCATCAGGAAGTCTTCAATTTCCTGCTTCAGGCATTCTTCTAACTCATTCGGGACAACCTTGCCGCCGAACACGCGCGCAAAGCTGTTATCGAGCCCGCGCTGAAGCGAGCTATCAAGCTTGCGGATGCGTCCTAGGAAATCCATCTGACTAAAGAAATTCGCCTTCTCCCGCCAAACCGCGGCGGGTTACGTGAAAAAAATGTGCACAAAAATTATCGATACTTAAGCAACAGTATAGAGCCCTACACCTTCAGTTAAGGGCTAGGAACTGCTGAGGTTTATCAAATAGTGACGACGGTTGTGGGGGAAGTTGCTATTGCTAAGTGCTGAAAAGGCGTTTTAAATTCCGTTGGAAAGTGCTTGAAAAGTGGTGAAAAACGCGCGCTGGCCTGGGGATTTGGTGGTGTATTAGCGCGGGGTGTTATAGTTCTATTCGTTCCCACGGGCGAGTGGCGGAATGGCAGACGCGCTGGCTTCAGGTGCCAGTGTCCTTTACGGACGTGGGGGTTCAAGTCCCCCTTCGCCCACAGTGAAGATCCTCGGAAGTGTAAAAGCTTCCGAGGATTTTTTGTTTGTGGTGGGGGTTAGCATGGGGGTTGGATTGAAGCAGGGGTGGATGCTGAGCCGAGGTTGTTGGCTTGTCCTGTAACCCTCCTTTAACCCTGTCCGGCACTTATGGCCAGGTTTCGGGGACTTATCGATGTATTTCTCTCACTTATCGATGGATTCTCCTGACTTATCGATGGTTTTTCGGCACTTATGCGCACGCTGTGGGCCAGGCCCTCTCACTTGTCGATGCACTATTCACTTGTGGACACGCTACAGCGCATCGATAGGTGAATAGCGTGGCCACAAGTCGTCGGATGCGTGGGCCAGCGAGCATTGCAGCCAGCTCGCGAGAAGAAATGTAGAAATCTCAAAACTCATTTTGTATTGAAAGTAGAAGAAAACTTGAATAGTTTTGAGATGAGCATGAGGGCGGTCGGCCCCCATCTGCGACATTGGTATAGCGGTGTTCAGTCATGAATTTGGCTCACGGCCATATTTTAACGATTGTTTGGTACCTGTTTATATCGTGAAAAATCAACTCAAGAATGTGTAAGAAATATTAAGAGAGAGCTTGCATGGTGAGGAATCTTCTTCCGAGGAAAGCCTGTCAATTCATAGTCGGAATGTAGGCATGAAAATTATATTTAGAGCAATTCTGGTTACCGCAATTATTCTTGAAGCAGTTCTTTTCCTTCTTATGAATGTGGTATCTGGTTTGCCGGGTTGGGTATTCCTGTTACCACTTGCCGTGGTGGTTGCGGCTTTTCTCTTACTGTTTGGAGGTATGTGGCAAGACTATCTCAGAAATGGCAGGTCATGGGCTGCTTCGCTGTCCGAGACGTCAAAGAAATTTGGCGTACCTCGAAAAATACTAGCGTTACTCGTTTCGGAAGTTGGTTCGCTGCTAGCTGCTTTCACCTTTTTTAAGCCTCAGAGAAATGTCGACAGTGAAGTCAGATCCTTCACTGTACATAGAAACCTTCGAACTGTTGTTTTTATGATACTGGCGCTGAGCGTTGCAGAAATAAGCATAGTGCATTTTGCTATTTCTAATGCATTTTGGCGATATTTATTTCTGGTAATTAGTGTTTATGCCGTAGTTCTTTTATCTGGATTTTACGTAACTGTTCGGGACCATCCCCATCTAATAACACCGCAAGGACTCGTACTGCGAAATGGGCGAAGGCTTATTTGTGAAACTCCGTGGTCACACTTACGTCATGCGAGCTCCGTAACGGCAGGTGAAGGAGGGGACGTAGCAATTGACGAGCACGGCAATCTCAGGGTGCCTGTTTTGAGTGAAGTGAACGTCAGGTTAGAAGTCGATTCGCAGGTCGTGGCAGAAGATCTTTACAAGGGACCAATGATGGTTTCCTCGATTGAGATTTACTGCGACGACAAAGACACATTCCTGCGCGATCTCGCTGAGAAAAGGAATGCTCATTAAGTGCTTGGTAGCTTCCAGGGCTGGTAATCGACCCCGACCTATCGCCAGAACTTGGTCATCCCGCGCTTGTCCTCCATGTTGAACTCGATCATCTTGGCCAGCAGGTCGAGCGGCATCGACTCGGCTTTGCCGTCCTTTGGCCAGGGGAAGCGGACCATCATTTTTCCGTAGGAGAGGCCGCGGGCATCGAACTCGTCGGAGAACTTTTCAATACCAGCGCGTTCCGGGGCGATCGCCATGTGTTTCTTGGCGTAGGAGAAACCGATGATAAAAGTGCCATCGAGCGTGAACATCGGCTGATTCCAGGCAATGCGAACGCCGAGTTCCGGGTACTTTTCGTGAACCCATTCCAACACCTCGAGAGCGACAGCACGCTGCGTGTCATCATCTACCCGCGAGAGGTGATTGGCGAAGAACTCGGCGATGGTTTCATCGGTCATATGCTGAACAGCCATAGCCTGGATTTTACTGTGCCATCAACTAACACCCGAGCCATCAACTAACATAACTCCGAGTGGCTACAGATTTGAATACTCAGTTTGATCCCAAAAAGGCGTGGCCAGCGCTATGGACCGTGTTACTCGGCTTCTTCATGATCCTGGTCGACGCCACCATTGTCACCGTTGGTATCAACACCATCCAGCATGAACTGGGCGGTGAGCTCAACCAGGTCATGTGGGTGACCAGTGGTTATCTGCTGGCCTATGCCGTGCCGTTGCTCATTACTGGCAGGCTCGGTGACCTCTGGGGAGTCAAGCACACCTATGTAGCGGGCCTGGTTATCTTCGTGTTGGCGTCGCTGGCGTGTGGGTTGGCGCCGTCGTTAAGCATGCTGATCATTGCCCGCGTGGTGCAGGGACTGGGGGCCGCGCTGCTGACGCCGCAGACGATGGCGCTGATTACGCAGATGTTTCCGCCGGCGCATCGCGGTGCGGCGATGGGCCTGTGGGGTGCGGCGGCCGGAATTGCCTCGCTGACAGGGCCGCTGGCCGGTGGCGTGTTGATTGAGCTGCTGAGTTGGCGCTGGATTTTCCTCATTAATGTGCCGATTGGGCTGATCGGGCTCGTTTTTGCGTTCCGCTATCTGCCGACCTTTGAGACGCACCGCAACAAGATTGATTATCTCGGTGTTGTACTCAGCGCGATTGGTATGTTCCTGCTGGTCTTCGGCATTCAGGAGGGGGAGAGTGCCGGCTGGTCCGGTTGGATCTGGGCACTGATTGCCGGTGGCGTGGTGGTTCTTGGACTATTCACCGCGTGGGAGGCCAAGACGACGGCCGAACCGCTGATGCCGCTGTCCCTTTTTAAGGATCGCAACTTCACCATCTCCTCGCTGGCCATTGCCGTGATGGGCGCGCTGGTGGTCGCGGTTGGTTTCCCGATCATCCTCTTCGCCCAGAATGCCCGCGACCTATCGACCATCCAGGCCTCACTACTGCTCGTGCCGCAGGCGCTCATTTCCGGTGTCATGGCGCCATGGACTGGGCGAATGCTGGACCGGCTGAAGTTCCGCGAGTTCGCGCTGATCGGTTTTGGGTCCTCGCTGGTGGGCATGCTCGGGTTCCACTACCTCATCCACGAGGACCTCTCCGTGCTGTGGCTGCTACTGCCGGGCGCCGCATTCGGTGTGGCAAACGCGTTTATTTGGGGCACGCTGTCGACGGCTGCTACTCGCAACATCGACCCGTCCCTCGCCGGTGCCGCCTCCGGTGTGTACAACACCATCCGCCAGATTGGCAGTGTGCTGGGTAGCGCACTGATTGCCACCGTCATGGCGGCGGCGCTCAGCAGCAACCGTGGCGACTTCACCACCGCCATGAGTGACGCGATGTGGTTGCCGGTGGCACTGTCGGCCCTGGGTGTCGTGGCGGCGCTGGGGCTTAAGAATCCGACGTAAAACGCTCCACCATGTAGTCCGCGATGCCGACCGGATCGGCCAGGAAATCCCTGGTCGCCCGTACCGCGAGGGTGTCTTCGAAGTGGGTGGTGTCGGCGTCGTCAAGCGAAATAATCGTTGCTTCTGGCGTGGCGAGCAGGATGGGGGAATGCGTCGCCATGATGATTTGTGCGCCGGCTTCCGCGAGCGCGCCGAGGCGGCCGAGGAGCTCCAGTTGGCGTAGGACCGACAGTCCCGCCTCGGGTTCGTCAAGGAAAATCAGTGATTCGGGACTGAAGCGGCGTTCGGCCAGCGTCATGATGGATTGGCCGTGGCTCATCTGGGTGAGGTCTGCCATTTCTCTGCCACCTGGTAGCTGCCCAAGCGACTCGTAATAGCGCGCGAGGTTCAGGTGCGCGTCGCCGCGAAAGAAAAACGTATCCGGGGGATTGCGCCTGGTCAGCGCCAGTGGGACCGGGGAGGTGCGCTCTTGCGTCTTGTACCGCGAGCCGCCGTCCGTATCGACACCCATCGCCGACGCTAACGCCTCCAGTACCGTCGACTTTCCCTTGCCGTTTTCGCCGGTCAGGATGGTAATCGGCGTGGTGAAGGTCATGGGGAAGGGCAGCGCGAGCTTTACGACGTACGCCGGGAGCTCGGCATCATCGTGAATACGGGCATGGCGGAGGTAGATCATGGTTGCGGCAGCTGGTCAATCTGTTTGAGCAGTTCATAGCCGTCGGCGCCCTCGATGAACGGGACCTCCTTGTTCTCCAGCTTTTCAATTGGCACCGCCGTGCCGTGAGAGAGCACGTGCTCGCTGGGAGTGAGGTTGCGGATTGCGATGGCCGCGACCTTGTCCGGATGCTCCGCCGCGGCCGTGCCGTAGATGAGCGGGTCGTACTGGCCATCATCGCCGACGAGAATCCAGTTGATTTCGGGGAAGTCAATAAACAGGTCGCGAAGTCGCACCTTCTTGTGTTCCTTGCCCGAGCGGAACAGGCCGGTGGGCGTTGGCCCCCAATCGGTGAGAAGCAGTGGGCCCTTCGGCAAGTTGTTGCGGTGCAGGAACTTTTTTAGTGTGCTGAAGGTGTTCCACGCTCCGGTGGAAAGGTAGATGACGGGGACGTCCGTGTCCTCGTCCGTTTTGCTCGCGTAACGACGGCGAAGTTGCGCATAGAACTCGCCGAAGCCAGCGACGGCCTTGCGCTCATCTGTCTCCTTGACCCAGGAGTTGTAGGCGGCGATGAGGGCGCGCGGCAGCATAGTGACCAAAACGGTGTCATCAATATCGGAGACGATGCCGTATTTGGTCTCCGGGGAGAGGATGAGGACCTCTGCAGGAGTGTCGTTGATGGTGATTTCGTGCCAGCCGGGTTCCAGGCCGTGATTCCTGATTAGTACCTCGATATAGCCGTTGCTATCCGTGGTGGTTTCCACCGTGCGGTCGCCGGCAGTGATGGTGACGGGAAAGTCCGCGAGTTCGACGGTAAAGAACTGCCAAAATCCGCGTTTTTTGTTTCGTTCTTCGTCTCGTTTTTTGGCCGGATCCTTCAGGAGGACACGGCCGAATACGCGCACGCGCTCTGCATTTCCGTACCCGGTGAAACCGATGATTTCCGGTTCCCAACCAGCGTTTTTGGAACGCTTGGCGGCCAGCGCGTTGATCCTTCTCTCGGTCTTGCGGACGACATCTGCCACGGACATGCTTTCCAGGATACGGGTTGACAGGACGGGGGAGGGTGCGCGTAGGTTGGTCGCCCAAGAGAAAAGTCAACCCTTTAGGAGTGTTCTCTTTTTATGCGTTTTTCCGGTAAGTTCATCGCATCCGCCGCTGTGGCAGCAGGCATGATTGCTGCCCCGACCGCGGCCGCTAACGCTGCATCAGTTAGCGCCTGGGATCAGGTTGCGGCTTGTGAGTCCGGCGGAAATTGGCAGACCAATACCGGTAACGGCTACTACGGCGGACTGCAGTTCTCGCAGCAGACCTGGAGCGGCCACGGCGGTGACCAGTACGCACCGACGGCTGACCAGGCCACTAAGGAGCAGCAGATTGAGATTGGCGAGCGCGTGCTTGCCTCCCAGGGTGCTGGCGCATGGCCGAACTGCGGTGGTCCGCTGGGTTAATCCTCCCCATCATCAAAGACCAGATCTGGCACAGCCGCGAATGACAGCCACCACTTCATGTAGTGGTCATGGCGTGCTTTCGTCTTCTGGGTAGCGCGTTTGTCAAAAGTCTGTCGGCCGAACCCGGCTAATGGTCCGGCCGGGACGGTCGCCGCGGTAACGCCGTCGGCAGAGGACCACACCTCTGAGCCGTCCTCATAAGCGGTGATATCCCAGAGCTTGTGGGTTTTCAGGTTGTGGTGCTTCCTGCATAGGCAGTGCAGATTCTGCGTGTCGGTGGGACCACCGGCTTCGGGGTCTTCCTGGTTGTACGGCGCGATATGGTCAATATCGCACTTGTACGCTGGGACTTCGCAGCCGGGGAAGCGACATGTTCCATCGCGACCGTGGACGCGGGCGACCTGCGCTGGAGTTGGGCGGTAACCATTGGTGGCGCTGTCTGCTGAGAGGCGGACATGCGTCACCTTTTGCATCCACTCCTCCGTGACCAGCGCGCCTAGCCAGCCGGCACCGTCCAGCCAGGCGTCATCACTGTGGGGCTCGCGGAAAACATTGAGCACAACTTCCGCATTGGTGCGCTGGTGGATGAGTTCCACAAATGCATCCGCCTGCGTCATTTCCTCATTCGCGCGGAAGACCGTTTCAATTGCGCACATGGCGAAATAGGCGCGGTCCGGCCGCAGTGTGAGAATGATTTGGGAGTAGCTGTCGGGACGTTCCACCAGAGTCACCGATTCCGTGTCGGTGATGGTGGGAATTGTGCCGTCGGCGCGAGCACGGTCATCCAAGTCCGCAGCAATATCACCAATTTTGGTGGTGAGCGTGCGAGGACCAATCATTGCTTGACGACGCTTCCGTGGCGTAACCAATGCCAGAATCTTCTTCTCTGCATCGGGTATTTGATCAGGCTCGATGCCGACTACGCCATGTGCAATGATGCCGAGTTGCCGCATGGATAATGCGCAGCTTTCCCGGGCGTATTCCGCCAACTGTGGCATTTTCTCCAGCAACAGGCCAATGTCACAGATACGCAGTGCTTCACTGCGGGTGATTCCCAGCCGAATGCTGATGCGAGCGGCATGGTTTTCAACGTCATCATCACCTGCAGGGCAGCAGGCTTCAATCAACTCAAGTTGGGCGCGGTTGGTAGCCCGCGCGAGTGCTGAGAGCTCATCTTCAGGATTTTCGTGAGCCCAATATGGTTCGGGTACTTGTTCGGACTTCATTGGATCCCCCTGGTGCTCCAATGGTTGTCGGTTTTCTTTCGAACTTACTTGCTATCATACGGGCATGTTTCTAGTTTGTAAAGAGAAATGAAAAGAAATATTGGGGAGTTTTCGAAGATGGTTAGCCGACTATAAAAGCACATGTTACCTGGGTGTTTGTGGGTTGTTCGCGGGGTAGCGTACCAAAATACAAATAAAACACCCGTTCGAAATTGAAAGCTTGGTAATCTCGCTTTCATAAAAGCGGAGTTGTAGAAAACAGCACAGAAACAGCGCAGACAGCGGGGAGTAAAACCATGATCATCCGACAGGCAACGCGGGAGGACGCCGCGGCAATCGCGGAGATCTACAACGAAGCCGTAATCAACACCGTCGCCATCTGGAACGATGACACGGTCAGTGCGGAGACTCGCATCGCATGGATGGAGGCGCACTGTTAAGCGCGACCATCGATGCTGCTCGTGAGGCGAGAAAGCACGTCTTGGTTGCGGCGATTGAAGGCAGTAACGAGGGGTCGACTGCGCTGCACAAAAAGTATGGCTTTCAGCGTGTTGGGCTACTGCCGCAGGTGGGGACGAAGAACGGGCGATGGTTGGACATGCTGTTGATGCAGGTCATGCTGACAGACGGGCAGCCACCCGCTCGGCCGCGCGCTTAGCAAAGGGGCCAACACCCATGATCGTGGCGGCACCGGGGCCAACCCAGTCGCCGTAGCCGACGAACTCGATGAGGTCAGAGTCGATGCTGCGGAAAGGGTCGAGCGCTGGGCGGAAACCGGTGCACCAGATGAGGTGGTCCGCGTGGACGTCGTCAAGCGAAGAAAACATGGGTGTCCAGGTGAGTGCGCCGGAGTCGCGGGCTTTGCGGACGGGCGGTAGGGCAACGATGTCGCCAATGCTGTCGGTGGCGCCCTGGCGGTAGCGTTTGAACAGGACGCGGCCGTCGACGTCGTCGGGCATCCAGCGTGGTTCGTGGCGGGTGAACCAGGTGGTGTCGATGCCGGAAAGCACCAGTTCAGAGG
The DNA here is from genome assembly GCF_014335015.1 of Corynebacterium sp. LK31. NCBI lineage: Bacteria > Bacillati > Actinomycetota > Actinomycetes > Mycobacteriales > Corynebacteriaceae > Corynebacterium > Corynebacterium sp. LK31. The sequence continues at coordinate 25,129 of NZ_PDGW01000022.1, forward strand.
CTATTTGGGCGCCGGAGTTCGCCGCGCCGACAACGGCAACGCGGGAGCCTTCGAATGGCTCGGGACCTGGGTAGTTGGCCGAATGCCACTGTTTCGCGGAGGTCGTGCCGGGGTAATACGGGACGAAGGGCCGGTTGCCGGTGGCGGCGATGAGCTGTCGGGATTCGAAGTCGCCGGCATCGCTGGTGAGCTGGAAGGTGCCGTCATGGGAGACGTGCGTGACGGTGACCGGGCGCTGGACGCGCAGTTCGTAGCGCTTTTCGTAGGAGCTGAGGTAGTCAATCACGTGGGAAGCGGGCGGGAAACCGTCATAATCGGGCATCTGGATGCCCGGAAGGTTGGAAAAGTCCGGGGTGGAAAAGAGCGTCAGTGAGGGCCAGACATTGCGCCAGGAGCCGCCGGGAGCGGGCTGATTGTCCAGAATGAGCGGATCAATGCCGCGTTTGTGCAAGTAATAGGCGGTAGCGAGGGCAGCTTGGCCGCCACCGACGATGATGACATCCTCAAGCATGCTCCCAGCTTAACGACGAGTGCCGCACCTCGAGCTGTACTACCGTGGAGCACCATGAGCTCGCTGTTTGATCTTTCGGACAAGCCTATCGACGAACTACCCGGTTACCAGCGCACATTCGCGCCGGGCCGACTCACGGTAGGGCTGAGTCTGCCCATCGAGCAGGACGCCGAAGCCGAGCCCAGGGACGCGCTGAGCAACCAGATTCGGCTGATTCAGAAAGTCGAACGCGCAGGCATCGCGGCGGTCTGGGCACGCGACATCCCGCTGCGCGTGGAAACATTTGGCGACGTCGGCCAGGTCTACGACCCCTGGATGTACCTCAGCTACATCGCCGCACACACCACCGATATCGCGCTCGGCACCGGTGCAGTCGTCGTGCCCTTCCAGCATCCGCTGGTGATGGCCAAGCGCGCTGCCACACTGGACAGGCTTTCCGACGGCCGTTTCCTCTTTGGCGTTGCCACCGGTGACCGACCCGAGGAGTTCCCCGCCTTTAACCAGGACAAAGGCAAGCGCGGTGAGCGCTTCCGCGAGCATATCGAGGTCTATGAAAAGGCCCTCAGTACTAGCTACCGGCCCATCCGCTGGTCCGAGGGCAAGATGGGCGGATCCGATGTGGTGCCCAAGCCACTGGCACGCCGAGTTCCGCTGTTGGCCACTGGCTCCTGTCAGCAGAGCCTGGAGTGGAAGGCCGCGCATACCGACGGGTGGTTCATGTACCACAAGGGCCTGGAGATGCAGAAGAAAAACATCGCCAACTGGCAGGAGGCTGTGGCTCAGGAGTGCGGTGAGGACGTGTTCAAACCATTCCTGGAATCACTGTGGATTGACCTGCATGAAGATCCCGACGCCCCCGCGCAGGGCGGCCACTTCGGGTACCGCCTTGGTCGCAACAAGCTCATTGAACTGCTGCAATCCCAGCGACAGCTCGGCATCAATCACGTCAGCATCAACTTCCGCACCTCGAAGCGGGATGCGGAAGAACAGATTGATGAGCTGATCGAGTATGTGCTGCCGGCGCTCGATGAGCTCCCTACACAGACTCCGTAGCGCCCTGCCACTGATTAATCCCGCGGTCGACAGCCCACTTGTCGATTTCCGCGAGTTCTTCATCGCTAAACGGTGCAGCGTCCAGGGCGCCGAGGCTGTTCTTCAGCTGCTTCACCGAGGATGCACCGATCAGGGCTGAGGTCACTTCGTCACGGCGGAGCACCCACGAGATGGCCATCTGTGCCAGGGACTGGCCTCGTCGTGAAGCAATGGCGTTGAGCTCGCGGATGGCGGTGAGCGTGTCGTCGTTGAGGAACCCCGAGTTCATCTTGTGCGCCCCGAGACGCGAGGACTCCGGCACGCCATCCAAGTAGCGGTCGGTGAGAAGCCCCTGCGCAAGCGCGGAAAAGGCGATGACGCCCATGCCTTCGTCGGCGCAGGTTGCCAGCAGCTCGTCCTCGATCCAGCGGTTGAACATGGAGTAGCTCGGCTGGTGAATGGTCAGCGGTGTGCCCAGCTCACGGGCAATTTTCTGCGCGCGGCGAGTGAGCTCGGGGGAGTAGGAGCTAACGCCGACGTAGAGCGCGCGACCCGACCGGACGAGGAAATCGAGGGCGGCGACGGTTTCCTCGATAGGCGTATCCGGGTCGGGGCGGTGGTGGTAGAAAATGTCCACATAATCCAGGCCCATGCGCTTCAGCGAGGCATCGCAGCTGGCCACGAGGTACTTCCGCGAGCCGCCGAAGCCGTAGGGACCATCCTGCATGTACCAACCGGCTTTGGAGGAAATGATCATTTCATCGCGGTAGGGAGCGAAATCCTTGGCCATGATGCGACCGAAATTCGCCTCCGCAGAGCCCTGCGGTGGGCCGTAATTGTTGGCGAGGTCGAAGTGCGTGACGCCGTGGTCGAACGCGGTGCGCAGGATTTCACGCTGCGTCTCGAGCGGTCGGTCATCACCAAAGTTATGCCAAAGTCCCAGCGTAATGGCTGGAAGCTTCAGCCCCGTGCTGCCGGAGCGGTTGTACGGCATTGTCTCATAGCGGTTGTCATCGGCGTGGTACACGTCTGGATAAGCCATGTCTACGAGGGTACGCGTGCTTAACGACGGGTAGTTGCGCACAAGGTGGCCGACAACGAGGTGCGTGGCCGAATGGCTACCCCTGGAAGTAATAAAAGTGAGCTTGCTGGGGAACAACTGGGGCAGTTCGTCCGACTAATGAGGCATGACTTCAATAGCCACAGGCGATGCCGCTGGAACGCCAGCCGCAAACCCCGTCGCACAGACTCAGAAAAATGGTGGGCCACGAGCATTACTGCACCGAATCCATGTCGTTGCAGGCATCCTCGTTGCGCCACTACTCGTTATTGCAGCTATCACAGGCGTGGCGTATGCCCTCGCCCCGAGCATAGAAAAGGTGGTTTACCACGAAGAGCTAACCGCAACATCAAGCCTTCCCGCACAACCGCTGGAAAAGCAGGTTGAGGTCGCGCAGCGCGTGCACCCTGACCTGCCGGTGACCGCGGTGCAGGTCCCGGAAAAGCCGGGGCAGACAACGCGAGTCATGTTCAATGATGAGCAGCTGAAGTCGGAGTCCTACCGACATGCGGTGTTCGTCGACCCAGGCGACCTGAGCATCAAGGGTGACCTGGTGCAATACGGTTCCTCGGCGGCGCTGCCACTGCGGGCGTGGATCTCTGAAGGGCACCGCAGACTCTGGATTGATAGCAACTTCGGTCGCCTCTACTCCGAGACGGCAGCATCCTGGATGGGCGCACTGGCTATTGGTGGCCTCTGGCTCTGGTGGGATCGTTCGCGTCGCAAGCGGACACAGGGAACAAGTAAGAGGGCGCATCATATGCGTCGTCACGCGAATGTTGGCGTGGCGGTCAGTGTTGGACTTTTGTTCCTGACCGTCACCGGCCTGACGTGGTCGTGGGTGGCTGGAACGGGCATCGCAAAGCTGCGCGAGACGATGGACTGGTACGCACCGAAACCAGCCATGACTGCGACTGCACCAGCGAATTATGACTGGTCAGAGGCAGATAGTGTTATGAACCTCGCACGTGCCGAGGGCCTGTCCGGGAAAGTCGAACTGACACCACCGGAGGCTGGCACGGTGTGGATGGCCAAGGAAGCCCGCGAGGAATGGCGGATGGGCATTGAGACCGTCACCGTTGACGGTTCGACCGGAGCGATGGTCGATCGGATTCATTTTGCGGACTGGCCGCTGCCGGCGAAGCTGACCGAATGGCTGATTAACGCGCACATGGGCATCCTGTTCGGGTGGGTGAATCAGCTGGTCCTGGCACTGATTGGTGTCGCTCTGTTGGCGATGATTGTGCGCGGGTACGCCATGTGGTTTGGGCGCGGTCGAGGTGGCCGACCTGGCAGGCTCCCGGCGCCGACGCGTTGGCGGGACATTCGCCCGGGTGTTGCAGCAGCTGTTGTGGCGCTGTTGATTGCCTACTCGGTGGTTGCACCACTGTTTGGTGTGACGCTTGTTGGCTTCGTGATTGTTGATTGGGTCTGGCGGAAGCTGCGGAGAGGTTAGTGTAGGTTCTGTCGCCTTCGGGTTCCCTGTACCTAACGGCGTAGTCACACCCATGAAAAACACTCAGGAGGGTAAACGCATGACAAGGTATTGGGATCACAGCGGCAGTATCTACAAAGATGACGGTCAGGAAGACTGGTGCGTTTACAATCCGTCTTTGCGTGATTGGGAGCGCACCCCGCGCGCTAAGGAAGCCTACGACCAGGCAGGACAAGACTCGTTCGACCCCATCACCGAGCAGCAAGCACTCGCTGAGATCGCAGAGCAGCAGGAACAGCATGACGAAAGGGCGAAGAACAAAATCAAGGAACTGCGCGCAAGAATGAAAGCTGTCGGCGCGCAGGCAAGGCAGGCTGACGAACAGCCGTATCCAACTTTTTCTCAGCAGTCCGCCGCATACCGTGAGGGCGCGCAGGCCTACAACGAAGGCAAATCTTGGCGCGATAACCCGCATGCCCCCGAGTCAGGTCTAGCCGCCCCGTGGCGCATGGGTTTCAATACCCGCAAGCAGCAGGTAGCGGAGATCAGGGCACAGCGAGCCGCCGCTGCGAAAGAGGAAAACTAGGCCCTGGCCACAAAAACGCTCAGCCAAAGCTCTAAAATTCCCACAAATTCCCGGTTTCAGCCCCGCGCAATCTGTTACACTTAGCAAAACGAAACCCAGGAGCTTGGTGTGCAGTACTTTTTCACGGTCCATGGCCGCAGAGATATCAACGCGTATGACTCTGATGAGGAAATGCACGCTGCCTTTGAACGGATTGGACGCTTCAATCAGAAGCTCCAGGACGAAGGCCACTGGGTTATGTCCGGCGGGCTGGTACCGCCGGAGGATGCCATGACGGTGCTGCCGGATGGTTCACATAGCGATCTGCCGTACTACAACGCGATGACGTTCCCGTCAGCTTTTTGGATTGTCCAAGTCGCAGACGAGCAAGAGGCCATCAACCTAGCCCACGAAGCCGCGGAGGCGTGTGCACAGGCCGTTGAAATGCGCGCCGTCGCCGATTAACTCACCGCAGCCCGTGCACCCGGCGCATGATGGTCAACACCGCTTGCGTCGGGATTCGTCGCATGAAGGGCACTGCAACGCTTGCCGACGACCCCCGCGCCACCAGAGCCAAAGGTCGCTCGGCAGATACCTCGCGCATAACCACCTCAGCAATCTCCGAAGCGGGAATGCCATCTTCCTCATTGGCGTTCAACTTCGTCAGCATGCGGTGGACATCAGCAGCGTAAACGGAGCCCTCATCGCCATACGTCGTCCGACGTGTAGAAATCCCCGTGTTGATGGCACCCGGTTCGACAACCGTCACCCCAATACCGAACTGCGCGACTTCACCGCGCAACGAAAGCCCAAAGCCGCGGATAGCGGCCTTCGTCGCCACATAGGAAGAACGGTAGGACAGCGGCAACCCGCCGAGCATCGAGCCAACCAGCACAATTCGGCCACGACCGGCCTCGCGCATGCCAGGCAGCAGCTGCTGTAACAGCTCCACCTGCCCCAGAACATTGACTTGGAAGAGACGCTCAAGCGCCTCGCGGGGTAGCTCCTCGAAAGCGCCCGACTGGCTCTCACCGGCGTTGGCGACGACGACGTCGTAAGGCCCGTGGGCGACCACAGCAGCGATGTCGTCGGCGCTGGACATGTCGAGTGCCACCATCTGCACGCCCTCGGGGTGCGGCGCCTCGGCGCCCCTGCGGGACGTGCCAACGACCTCGAAACCGTCCTTGACCAGTGCCTCCGCGCATGCCCAACCGATGCCGGAGGAAGCGCCGGTCACTAACGCACGGCCGCCACCTACACTCGGCAGTTTCGGTCCGCGGGTGAGATTCGCAAAAGCACCGGTCAGGCCATCAGTCATCGAGCCTGCACCGCCTCAATGGTCATGCCGCCCGCGCGGAGACGGCGGGACAGGGCGTCGCCAAGCGCGACAGTAGGAGTGAGCACGCCGGTAGCGTCCGGCAGATCGTCGTGGACGAGTGCGAGGGCGGCGCTGGAAATCATAATCGCGGTGCCTGCGTACCCCGGGTCTTCCTCGAGAGACACCTTGGAACGCCAGTGAATGCCGGAGGTATCGACAGTGTAGGCCTCGATGGTGAAGCGACCCTCGGCCTGTTCTTCAGCGCTCGGGCCCTCACCCGGCTTCGGCAGCTTCTTATCAATGAGCTTGGCCGTCGGCCCGAACGCCATCGCCGCCAGCGCCAACCTGCAGACAGCCGCAAAAATATTTGCGCGGACGAAAGCCCTCGGGCCACGGCCGACATTGAGTAGCTCGCGGTAGCGGAAGGAATCACCGTAATCCGCCAGCATCGCCGAGCGCTGAACAATTCGGGTGTTGAACGGCGACATGAAGAAGGGCGCTCGCCAGTGGCGGCGGAAGCGCGCCGGGCGCAGGTCGACGCCGAACTTACCCTGGTCGGGACCCGGCTCAGCCAGGGCGTACTGATCGGCGATGATGCGACGCAGCTTGGGGTCCTTCTTGGCCTGTGCAAGCTGGACGCGGACCGAATCGATAGTGCCGCCGGAGACACCGCCCTTGACGTGCTTGAACAGCAGGGTTGTTTCACCGAGCTTGGTGTGGGCCGCCTCGTGGAGCTCGCGGACAGCGACGTCGGAAGGAATCGAGTCGAAGCCGCAGGAGTGAACAATCTTCGCTCCGGTCTGCTGTGCCACCTCGTGGTTATTCGCGATGGAGTCGTGGACGAACAGCACCTCGCCACACAGGTCGACGTAGTGAGTACCGGCCTTGGCGCACTCGGCCACCAGGGTGCGACCGTACTTCGCATACGGCCCCACAACGGTCAGCACCACCTTTGTACTGGCCGCAAGCTCAGCCACCGCCGGCTGGTCGGCAGCATCCGCAACAATGACCGGCCAGTCCGATACGCCTGCGTTCTCCGCGACGTCGGCAAGCTTCTGAGCGTTCCTGCCTGCGAGCGCCACCTTCGTCTGACCGGCGTGTTTAGCCAGATAGTCCACAATCAAGCGGCCCACGAAACCCGTGGCACCGTAGACGACGATGTCGTACTCGCGGTCGTGGTTGCGACTCTGTGGCTGTGCGGAAGAAGTAGTCATGCCTACGAAACTAATAAAACAAAAGCGATACCGCGGGCGAATTAAAAAGGTTTTCTGAATCCGTGTATTCAGCGAGGGGTTTGGAGGGAGGGCTAACCTAGGACAAGTGACTAGCGCTAACGAAAACCCCGAACAGATCGAAGGACTACGGCCAGAAGATCCCGGATTCCGTCGCGCGCTTATCGCTGTGCTTTTCGCCGGCCTGGCATCGTTCCAAGCGCTCTATGCAACGCAGGCGCTACTGCCCACGCTTTCCGACGAGCTATCGGTCGACCCCGCCACCGCCGCGCTGACGGTATCCGCCACCACCGGTGGCTTGGCCTGTGCGATTATCCCGGTGTCCATTTTGTCGGAACGCTTTGGACGCAGGCGCGTCATCGTCATCAGCGCATTTGTGGCAACGCTACTGGGGCTCGTGGTGTCAATCGCGCCGGGCATCGGTTCGATGATTGCGCTGCGCCTGTTGCAGGGCATTGTCATTGCCGGTGTGCCCGCAGTGGCTATGGCGTATGTCAGTGAGGAAGTCCACGCCGACCACGTCAGTCGCGTGATGGGGCTGTATATCTCGGGCACGACGGTCGGTGGCCTGCTCGGCCGTATCATTCCGTCCATTGTGCTGGAGTTCGCCTCCTGGCGGGTGGCGATTGCGGTCTCGGCGACGGTGGCGTTCATCTTCGCCATCCTGACCTGGTACTTTCTGCCGCAACAGCGCAGGTTTAAGCCGAAGAAACTGTCGTTTGCAGGGGAGGGGCAGGCCATTGCGCGACACTTGCGCGACCCGCGCATCCTGGCGCTGTGCGCCCTGGCGTTCCTGTTTATGGGAGCGTTTGTCTCCCTGTACAACTACCTGGGCTTCCGACTGGGCGATAAGTTCGGGCTCTCCCCGGCACTGGCAGGGTTCGTATTTATTCTCTACCTGTCTGGCACGTGGTCGTCGGCACGCGCGGGTGTGTGGGCGAAGACGGTGAGCCGCCGTCGCCTCATCGCCATTGCGACTCTGGCCGCGTGCGTGGGCCTGGGGCTGGCGCTGCTGCCGTGGCTGCCCGCGCTGATCGTGGGCGTGCTCGTGTTCACGGCATCGTTCTTTGTGGCCCACTCGCTGTCCTCGTCCGGGGTGGGCCTGGTGGCGCAGCGCGACCGCGCCGAGGCATCATCGATGTACCTGTTCAGCTACTACGCGGGTTCGTCCATTGTCGGTTGGGTATCCGGCATGGTGTTCAGTCGCTTCGAGTGGGCAGGGCTGATTCCGTGGTTGGTGGCGCTGTCCTTCATCGCGGGCGCGTGTGCTGTGGCGGGGTTGAAGCCGCGGCGGTAGAAGATAAACCTACTTCTGGCCCACAATCAGCTCAGTGCCTTCGGCTGAAAGCGATGCCTGACCAGCGGGCTTACGCGAGGGGCCAGAAACAACCTCACCAGTAGCAATATCAAAGTGGGAGTTGTGGTTCGGGCAAATCATCACACCATTGCTGACCTCAGTGATACGACCATTCTGGTGCGGGCAGGAGCTGGAGAAAGCGGCGAACTTGCCTTCCTCCGGCTGCGTGACGACGTAATTGCCGATCACCACACCGCCGCCAACCGGAATGTCGGCAGCGTCAACCTTCTCCACCGCAGACTTTGGTGCACAAGCGGCTACGAGTGCGCCAGCTGCAGTGGCGGCAGTTCCCAGGAGGAAACGACGACGGGAGCACGGGGAGACATCAGAACTCATGGCACTGAGATTACCTTCATTTGATTACCTTTATTTCTGATAGGAGCGCTCACCGAAGATGGCGCGTCCCACACGCACGGTGGTCGCCCCCTCGGCGATGGCTTCGCGGTAGTCGCCGGACATACCCATTGACAGTTCGTTGAGGCTGACACCGTCCGGCAAATCCCCGAGCAGACTGTCCCGCAGCTCCCGCAGCTCCGCGAAGGTCTCGCGCACATTCGGATCATTCTGGGCCGCGATGGTCATAAACCCGCGCAGACGCAGGTTCGGGTATTCGCCATCGGGGCCAAACATGCGGACAAACTCCGTCGCGTGGCTCGGCGCCAGACCCGACTTCTGCGGCTCGCGGGAGGCATTGACCTGAATCAAGACATCGAGCGTGCGCTCGGAATCGGCCAAGCGACGCTGCAGTGCTCCGGCCACCTTCGGGCGGTCCAGAGCCTGAAACTCATCAGCACAACTGACCAAGTGGCCGGCCTTATTCGTCTGCAGTGGACCAATGATGGCCATATGTGGTGCCTTGTCGCCGAAGGCCTCCCGGAATGCCTCCGCCTTGGCCACCGCTTCCTGGACGCGGTTTTCCGCCAGGCCAGCGCAGCCGGCTGCTGCGAGCTCCGGCCAGGATTCCACCAGGGCGTCGACAGGCACAGTCTTGCTGACGGGCAGCAGGCGGACCTCGGAGGGCTGGCGCCCAGCTCGTCGGCAAGCGTCGTCGATCTCGGAGCGAACCTTGCGATAGTTTTCCACGAACATACCTCCCACTCTAAGGCCTGAGTAGGAAGAACTGTGCGGTAGTGTCGAATCATGCTCATGGACAGACTCTCGACGCTTTCCGTCATGCAGAGACGGATCTTGGCAATTGTATTTGGGCTGGTGTCGCTGGTCGTTGTCATCGACCTCATCTATCTTGCGGCAACTGCCTACATGATGGACCTCGAGGTCTTCCAAGACGCCGGCTGGGCACTACGACGAGACCAGGATCTCTACTCACCAGAGTTTCCCACCAGATCGGGTTTCCGCTTCATCTACCCACCGTTTGCGGCGCTGCTGTTTTACCCGCTGACCTGGGCGGGGCCGGTGACCCTGCAGATCATCTGGACGTTCGCCACGCTGGCGGCGGTGTGGGCGATGCTGTGGATGGTCTTCACTCGTCTCGGCTCTGAGCGTCCGAAGCTGATGGCTACCTGCGTGCTCGGTGTTGTGATGCTGCTCGACCCGCTGCGCGCCAACGTGCTCTTCGGGCAGATCAACGTCTTCCTCGCGCTGCTGGTGGTCTCCGATGTGCTGGGCTTTTTGCCCAAGAAACTGCGTGGACTGGGCGTGGGTATCGCGGCGGGCATTAAGATCACCCCCGCGGCATATGCGCTGGTGTTCCTCATGCGCCGCGACTTTGCGGCCGTGGCCAAGAGCTTCTGCTGGTTCCTGGTAACCGTCGCCATTGGTTTCGCCGTGCGCTTTAAGGAGTCCATCTACTTCTGGACCGATGAGTTCTTCGCCGGCAACCGCGGTGGCGCCCCGACCTATGAGGCCAACCAGGCGTTCAGTGGTCTGCTCGCCCGCGCCGGGGTGGAGGGTACCGCGCTCGATATTGGCATCTACGGTTTCTTCCTCATCGGTGCCATTGCCGCTGCTTTCGTGGCGTGGATCTACCACCGCAATGGCTATGATGTCGCAGCCCTTGGTTTCGTTGCGCTGGCGGTCAGCTTCGCCGGGCCATACGCGGTCAGCCACCACTGGTCGATCGTCATGGTCTTCGTGCCGCTGGTGCTCTTCGTCCGCGAGATTGGGCACATTATTGTCGGTGTCCTGTTCATGATCGCCCACTGGTGGGCACCGTACAAGGTGTTCGTGGGCAATGACTTCGGCCACGCTGCCAATGTGGGGCAGTGGTTCTACGGCAACATGCAGGGAATCATGGGGGGCGTGCTCTTCTTCACCTGCCTGGGCTACGCAATCTACCTCTGGCGCAAGCCCAGTCGCGTGCGGGCACAGGCAGCTGCTTAACGACGGGCTTGCTTAACGACGGCGCTTCGTTCTCGCAGTAGCCTGCTCCTCCCACGGGTTCTCCGGCCACGGGTGCTTGGGGTAACGGCCCCGCATCTCGGAGCGAACCTGTGCGTAGGCGCCATTCCAGAAACTTTCCAAGTCCTGAGTGACCGCGAGTGGTCGCTGAGCCGGTGACAGCAAATGCATTGTCACCGGCTTTTCCAATACCTGCGGGGTCTCCGCCAGGCCGAAGCACTCCTGCAACTTCACGGCGAGCACAATCGTTGCCTCAGGGTCCGTGGGGTCCTCCGGGTACTCCAGGCGAATCTTCGAACCGGAGGGGACCTCCAGGCGTTCGGGCACCAGCCGGTCGAAGTCCGTGGCCTCCGGCCAGGGCAGCAGGCGGCGGAGGTGCTCGGCATCTAGCTTGGGAGGGGTCGGGCGGTCCAGCTCGCCAGCAAAGAGGAGCTCGGCCTGGGCCGCGAGCCCTGCGGGGGAGACATCCGGCCATGGGGCACCGCGATGAGTGTGGAGAAAGGCCATGCGGCGGCGGAGTTGTTCGGTGTCGCGGTCGAGGTTGGGGGCGGCGTCGGCAAGCGCGTCGGCAAGCCAGGCGGAGTTGGCAGCAATGCACTGCTCAGGTGTTGGGGAGACCTGGCGGGAGGACAGCTCGATGGCGCCGAGCAGGTCACGCTCGCGGGCGCGAACGCGGCCCTGTTCGACGCGCGCCGTGGTCTCCGTGCGGGCGAGGTGGCCGGCGGCGAGCATGGCGATTTCCAGGTCGATCGCCTCGCCGTCGCGAATCAGTGCGCGGCCGTGTGAGAGCCGCGAGATGTCGGCGGCCGCGATCCATTCGTGGCCGTGTAGGTCAGAACCGCGGGCGAGTTCCGCTGCGGTGCCGCCGGTGAAAAGGTACTCGTCGGAATTCGCACTGCGCCGTCGCCCGATGAAATCCGGCCACGCCAGGGCCGTGACCAGCGCGGGGATGTCCGAGGGCAGCAGGTTGGCGGGGGCTTCAGTATCCAGCTCAATGCGGCGCACCTGCTTGGCCAAGCCGCGGGCATCGGTGAGTTTCTCCACCGCGCGTGCGACCGCGTCGGCGTGCTGCGGCATCATGGCCGTGGCGGTCAGCAGCGCGCGTCCCATGCGCGGATGCACCGGCAGGGTAGCCAGGGTGCGGCCGAGTTCCGTGATGTCACCGGCCTCATCAACAGCGCCCAGGCCAGCGAGAATGCGGTTTGCAGCCTCGGCGTGGTGGGGTGGTGGGGCGTCGAGAAGCTTCAGTCCCTGCATCCCCGGCGTGCCCCACGCGGCGGCGTCGAGGAGCGCTTGGGTCAGGTCGGCGACCTCGATTTCCGGCGCGGGCCAGGCGGGAAAGGACGCGAATTCCGACTGGGAGACGCAGCGCACCACGATGCCCGGGCCCTCACGTCCCGCTCGGCCAGCGCGCTGGTTCGCGGAGGACTGCGCACACGAGCTGGTGACCAGGCCGGAGAAGCCACGCGCAATGTCGAGTCGCGGTCCGCGCGCGAGGCAGGCGTCGACAACGGCGCGCACGCCCGGCACAGTCACGGATGATTCCGCAATCGCGGTGGACACAATTACGCGTCTACCATCCGCTTGCCGACGGAACACGCGGTCCTGCTCCTCGGAGCTCTGCTGGCCGTGCAGCGTCAGCACCGCCACCTCCGAGGAATCCGCGATATAACCCGCGCAGCGTTCCACCTCGCGGATGCCGGGGAGGAAAACCAGCACATCACCGGCGGCTTCTTCCGTGAGTGTGCTGGCCTGGGCGGCAACGTGCTGCAGGAAGTCGTCGGTCACACCGCGTGCATCCAGCCGTTGCGGAAAGGGCGCGTAGCGGATGTCCAGCGGGAAGATCTCCGCCTCCGCCGCCACAATGGGGGCCGGGGTGGAGCCGCCGAGCAAGGCCGCGAACTTCGGCGCGTCCACCGTTGCCGACATAGCGGCAATGCGCAGGTCATCGCGGATATCCCGCAAGTCGCGCACCATCGCCAACACCAGGTCGGTGTCCAAGCCGCGCTCGTGCAGCTCATCGATGAGCACCGCGCTGGCATCCACGTCGCCGTCGCGCAGCAGTCGGCGCAGCAGCACACCGGGAGTGACAAACTCAACGCGGGTGGTGCGGGAAACTTTTGCGTCGCCACGCACCGAGTAGCCAACTTCCTCACCGAGCTTCGTGCCCGACAACTGCGCCAACCGCCGCGCCGCCGAGCGCACCGCCACGCGCCGGGGAGCCGTGACCACAATGCGGCCACCCAGGGTGTTGGCCACCGCCGGTGGAACCAACGTGGTTTTGCCGGTGCCCGGTGGGGCCTGGACTACTACGTCGTGGTCGCGCACGGCGTCGGCAAGCGAGGCGAGCTGCGACGCGAACGGCAGGCCTGCAGAAATGTTCTGCAAATTGAACTGGAAATCGGTGCTCATAGAACTGGTAGTAACTCCGGAAAGGCGGGTAAAGTGCCCGCATATGCAGGACTTATCTCGTTTTGGTTGGCTTTCAGTGGGGGCGGCGGTCGTCACCATCGCGCTGAAGTTTTGGGGCTACACTCTAACCGGATCGGTGGGCCTGCTTTCCGACGCGACGGAGTCGATTGTCAATCTGGTTGCGGCAGTTGTCGCAATTATCGTGCTCAAGGTTATCGCGCGGCCCGCAGACCGCGACCATGAGTTCGGCCATTCCAAGGCAGAGTACTTCTCGGCCGGGCTGGAAGGTGCCATGATCTTCGTGGCGGCGGCGGCCATTATTTATGTCTCCATCGAGCGGTTGGTGAACCCGCAGCCGATTGAGCAGATTGGCCAGGGCCTCGTCGTGACCGTAATTGCCTCGGTGATCAATGGTGCGGTGGCGCTGGTTCTGCTTAAGGCCGGGCGCCACCACAACTCCCTGGCGCTGACCGCCGACGGTAAGCATCTGATGACCGACGTGTGGACCTCCGCCGGCGTTCTGGCGGGTGTGGCTCTGGTGTGGGCTACCGGCCTGTGGTGGCTCGACCCGATTATCGCGCTGGCCGTGGCCGTAAACATCCTGGTCACCGGCTACAAGCTGCTGCGCGATTCCGGTAACGGCCTGATGGACAAGGCCATGGAGGGCGACGACCGCGTGGCGGTGGATGAGATTTTGGCCTCGCACCGTGACCGGAGCCGTGGCATCGACGTCCACGAAATCCGCACTCGCGAGTCGGGGTATCAGAAGTTCATTGAGTTTCATGTGCTGGTGCCGGGCGCGTGGAGCGTGGAGCGCGGTCACGATGTGCTTACCGCGATGGAAGATGAGCTGCGGGAGCGTTTCCCAGGTGTGCATATCTCCTCGCATCTGGAGCCAATTGAGGACGAACGCGCCTATGGGGATGTGCAGTTGTAACGCGTGTGAGGCAAATTCCACGAAAGCGCTGAAAGTGATGAGCCTTACACTTTAAGATTGTGTATACAAAATCATGCACTGTTTAAGTCCACTCGAAGGAACTGCATAAATGACCTCCGAAGCCTCAACCACTTCCACTGGGGATAGCCGTTTTTCCGCGAAGAGCCCGAAGTTGCCGGAGCCGTGCCCTCGGCAGGACATCATTATTCCGGCTAATGACCGCGTCCTGCTGCGCGGAACCATGTTCCGCCCGAAGGAGAACCCAGAGAACATTCCCAACGGCATCATCACCGTTCACTCCGGTACCGGTGTGCCGCAGGGTTTCTACCACCGTTTCGCTGAGACCGTGGCAGAAAAGGGCTACGGCGTTATCACCTATGACTACCGCGGAATTGGCCAGTCCGCTCTGAAGACTGACCAGAACAATGAAGACATCCGGATGTCGGACTGGATCACCAAGGATATTCCGGGTGTGATTGAGTGGGCCAAGGAGACCTACCCGGACGTGCCGCACTTCGCTGTCGGCCACGCGGTTGGTGGTCACGGCATCGTCTACGCCGGCTCCGAGGGCACCTATGACGCAGCGGCGTTGGTCAACTGCCGCGGTATGCGTATTTCCAAGGTGCCGTCAGTGGCGGGCAAGGTCCGCGCATTCTTCATCTTCAATATTCTCGGCCCGATTAGCGGTTTCATTACCGGCCATATTCCGGCGTCGGCGTGGCGTCTGGCTGTTGAGCCGCCGAACGGTGTCATGCGTCAGTGGGCGCGCTGGGCTCGCAAGGAAGGCTACTTCTTCGACGATTCCGAGTTCGACTTCGCTAATCGCTTCTCCAAGGCTCCGCAGCCGTTCCTGTCCATCCGCGTTCCGGATGATTACTGGACTGAGGAGTCCTCGGCAGACCTGATCACCAATGTGATGAGCTCTGCTGAAAAGATTGAAAAGCGCCAGGCTCAGCCGGCTGGCGGCAAGGGCGTGGGCTACGGTGGTTACTTCCGCTCCGGTCACGAGAAGGAGTGGGACGAGCTGCTGGACTGGTTCCAGACCAACAAGGACTAAGTAGGAGGTTTCATGGCGATTGCCAAGGTGGAAACGCCTTTCGGCGTGCTTGGAATCGCCACCTCCGCTCGCGGGGTCGTCGAAGTCAATCTCTTAGGCCCCGTGCTTGACGACGACCCCAGCGCCGCCGACCCCGAAGCGCAAGCGGTGGCGGAACAGGCAGCGCAGCAGTTCCGCGAGTACTTTGCCGGGCAGCGCCGCGAGTTTGCGCTGCCGCTGGACTGCGACATATTCACCCAGGATTCTTTCCGCGCTCGTGCGCTGACCGCACTGCGCGACGTGCCGTATGGCCAGGTTGTGACCTACGGTGAGCTCGCTGAAATGGCCGGATCACCTCGTGCCGCCAGAGCTGCCGGATCGGCCTGTGCCACCAATCCGCTGGGCATTCTGATTCCCTGTCACCGCGTGGTGCCCGCCAGTGGGGGAGCGGGGTCTTTCGGATCCTATGCCGGCGGCCGCGAAATGAAGCGCTGGCTGCTCGAACTCGAAGGTTGGCCACCCGCTAACCTCTAATGCATGACTTCACATTCTCCGCGCGACCAGTTCGCCACCGAATTTGAGAACATCATCCGCAACCGCCGTGCCACGCGCGTCTATGCTGACGAACCGCTTGACGACGCTGACGTGCGCCGCCTCCTGGAGCTATCTCTGGAAGCTCCCAGCGCCTTTAACATTCAGTCTCGGGCTATCGTGCGCATCGAGGACCCTGAGGTGCGCCAGCAGGTAGTGGAAGCTGCCGGTGGTCAGAAGCAGGTTGCCAATGCGCCGCTGCTGCTCGCCTTCATTGGTGAGCCGACCGGCTGGAAGCGCGGTATTCCACGCCTGGTTGAGGCCAACAAGGCGACTGGCCTGTGGGACGAAGTTGCCGCTGCCGAGCGGGAAGCCTCGATGACCTCCTTCCATAAGGTCCGCGAGGAAAAGGGTCTCTCCCGCGAGTTCGCAATCCGCGACGCCATGATTGCCGCTTCTTTCGCTATGGTCACTGCCAGCGCCTTTGGTTGGGCTAGCTCCCCGATGACGGGCTTTAGTGAGCAGAAGGTCAAGGAAGCTATCGGTGCCGGTGACACCGATGTGGCGGTAGCGCTGTTGCTGGCCATCGGTGTCCCGGGTGAGTTCCCGGCTCACCCGGGCCGTTTCGAGTTCGAGCAGCGCGCCTACACCGACCGCTACGAGGCGTAGCAGCCCTAGCCCTACAGCGCGAGCGCTACCTCAACGGCCTGGCGGATGGCACGCTTTGCGTCCAGCTCAGCGGCCACGTCCGCGCCGCCGATGATGGTGACATTGGAGTTATCGCCGGTGACGCTCTCGCGATCCTTGCCGCCCAGGCAGTCCAGATTGGATATCTGACCAGTACAGACAATCACGTTGTCAACCGCGATGACCTGTTGCTTTTCATCGATGGTGATGTGCAGGCCCTCGTCATCGATACGGTTGTAGGTCACGCCGGTGTACTGCTTGACACCGGCCTTCTTGATCTCCGCACGGTGAACCCAACCAGTGGTCTTGCCCAGGCCCTTACCGATGCGGGAGGTCTTGCGCTGCAGCAGGTGCACCTCGCGCTCGACCTCAAACTCCTCAGCCGCGCCAGAGACCGTGCCCGGCTTGGTCAGACCCGCGCGGAACTCCGCAGGGTCACCGACGCCCCAGGCGTCCTTCCAGGCTTCGATGGTCTGGTTCGGCTTGCGCGTGAGGTACTCACACACGTCCACACCGATACCACCAGCACCGATGACGGCCACCTTGTTACCGGCCTGCTTCGCACCCGAGAGCAGTTCGTCGTAACGAATGACCTTCTCGTGGTCGATACCGTCAATGCCCGGGATACGCGGGGTAACACCCGTGGCCACAATCACGTGGTCGAACTTGGCCTTGAGCTCGTCGACGTCGGCACGCGTGTTTAGGTGAACCGGAACTTCGAGTACCTCCAGACGGCGGGAGAAGTACTTCAGCGTCTCGCCGTAGTCCTCCTTGCCCGGAATCTTTGCGGCGAGGTTGAACTGGCCACCAATCTGGTCGGCGGCCTCGAAAATCTCTGGGTGGTGACCGCGCTGAGCTGCGGCTTCCGCGAAAGCGAGTCCAGCCACACCAGCGCCGATGACGGCGATGCGCTTGGCCTTGTCCTTCGCAACCGGCACGGATACCAACTCGGTTTCGTAAGCAGCCTTCGGGTTGACCAAACAGGTGGAGCGCTTGGCCGCGAAGGTGTGGTCCAAGCAGGCCTGGTTACAGGCGATACAGGTGTTGATCTGGTCAGCTCGACCATCGCCCGCCTTGATGGCGAAGTCCGGGTCAGCCAGCAGTGGGCGGGCCATGGAAATCAGGTCCGCATTGCCGTCAGCGAGGATCTTCTCCGCAACCTCAGGGCGGTTGATTCGGTTGGAGGCTGCCACCGGGACGTCGACAAGCGAACGGAGACGACCAGTCAGATCCGTGAATGCGGCGCGCGGCACGGACGTAACGATGGTGGGGACGCGTGCTTCGTGCCAGCCGATACCGGTGTTGAAGACATCGACGCCAGCCTCGACCAGACGTTGCGCGAGTTCAGTGGTCTCGGACCAGGTCTGGCCGTCTTCCACCAGGTCAAGAAGCGAAATGCGGTACTGCAGTAAGAAGTCCTCGCCCACTTCGGCGCGAATGCGACGGACAATTTCGATGGGCAGGCGCATGCGAGCCTCGGCGCTGCCGCCCCAGTTGTCCGAGCGGTGGTTGGTGCGCTCGGCCAGGAACTGGTTGAGCAGGTAACCCTCGGAGCCCATAACCTCGATGCCGTCGTAACCAGCACGTTTCGCGAGCTTCGCGGCGCGGACGTAGGCGCCAATGGTGCGCGAGACATCAAAGCCGGTGAGGCGGTGAGCCTTAAACGGGCTAATCGGCGACTGACCGGTATTGGCGGAGCGAGCCAGCGGGCTGTAGCTGTAACGACCGGCGTGCAGCACCTGCAGCACGATGTGGCTGCCATGGGAGTGCACGAGGTCAGTAACGCGGCGGTGATTGTCCGCCATGCGCTTCGACGCCATCATCGAACCGGCCGGAGTCAGCCAACCTTCGATGTTGGGAGCATAACCGCCGGTGACGATGAGCCCCACGCCACCTTCGGCGCGTCGACCCAGGTAGGCAGCCAGCTTGGGGATATCACGGGTGCGATCTTCCAGGCCGGAGTGCATTGAGCCCATGATGATGCGATTGCGCAGAGTTAGAGGACCGACGTCGAGAGGGGAGAGAAGATGTGGGAAGTGAGGCTGGTCAGACATGCAACCAGTATCGCGGTTTTAGCGGCTGTGTATGAGGTGAATCGGAAAAATTCCGGCACAGTTTTATATACGTTTCACGTGGAACATCAGGTGTAAAGCACACGCAGTCTTCGGCGCAGGAGGGTGTCGTATGACTACAGTCGGGGATATTAGTAGACGCATGTAGCAAGGAGTTGAGCCCCCATGACCTCTGAAACTTCAACTAATGGCAAGAAAGTAGCTGTAGTTACCGGTGCTTCTTCCGGTATTGGTGCAGCCACTGCCAAGCAGTTCGCAGCTGAAGGTTTCCGCGTTGTGCTGGGAGCCCGCCGCGAGGACAAGCTGGAGGCTGTCGCGGAGGAGATTCGCGCTGCCGGTGGTGAAGCGACGGTCTACAAGGTTGACGTCACCTCTGACGCCGATGTGGCGGCGCTGGCTAAGGCCGAACCGCGCGTCGACGTGCTGGTTAACAACGCCGGTGGCGCCTGGGGCATGGAATCGGTTGAAGGCGCTGTCGAGGAAAAGTGGCGCTGGATGTACGAGGTCAACGTGCTGGGCACCCTGCGCGTCACCCGCGCGCTGCTGCCCGCATTGAAGTCCACTAGCGGCATTGTGCTCACCGTCGGCTCGATTGCCGGCCGTCAGGTCTACACCGGCGGCGCCGGTTACAACGCAGCCAAGCACGCTGAGCGCGCGCTGGTGGAAGTCCTGCGTCAAGAGGTTGCTGCCGATGGCGTGCGCGTCACCGAAATCGATCCGGGGCGCGTCCACACCGACTTCTCACTCGTGCGTTTCGACGGCGACGAGACCAAGGCCGCAGCGGTCTACGATGGCGTTGAGTCGCTGACCGCCGATGATGTTGCCGACATCATTGTGTTCGCGGCCACCCGTCCGAAGCGCGTCAACATTGACTTCCTGCAGGTGACCCCCATCGACCAGGTGGGCGGCGCGAAGCCGAAGAAGTAAACCGACTACATAGAGGAGCCGTACATGAGCATCGATATTGCCGCTGACACCAAGATTGCCCTGGTCACGGGTGCAAGCCGTGGTATTGGCCTGGCGGTCGCCAAGGATCTCTCCCGTGACCACCATGTCATTGTGGGCGCTACCAGTGCTGAGTCTGCCGAGAAGGTGGCGTCGCAGTTGCCGTCGGCAAGCGTATTCGTTGCTGATCTGGGTGATACCGACGCCGTAAACGCGGAAGTGGCAAAGCTGTTGGAGGCGCTCGGTGGGCGCGGGCTGGATGTGCTCGTGCACTCGGCGGGCGTGTACGTCGATGGGGACGTGGCGGAGGTTTCGCGTGCGGACTGGTCGCGAATTATGGACATCAACGTCGTCGCCGTCGCCGACCTGACACGCCAGCTGCTGCCAGCGCTGCGCAAGGCGGAGGGCACGCTGGTAACCATCAACTCGGGCTCGGGATTCCGCGCTTCAGCTGGTACTTCACCGTATGCAGCGTCGAAGTTCGCGCTGCGGGCCTTCACCGATGCGCTGCGCGAGGAAGAGCGTGGCGCGGTTCGAGTCAGCTCCGTGCACCCCGGGCGCGTCGATACCGATATGCAGGTTCAGCTGCAGTCGAATTGGCACCGCGATGATGCTGATTGGCGTTACGACGGCACGAAGTTCATGCGGCCTGAATCGATCGCAGCCGCAGTACGTCTGGCCGTTGATACCGGAGCGGATGCCAACGTGGATGAAATCCAGGTGCGCCCGCGCGGATAGCCGCGCAAAAGGTAGCTGAGACAAGCAAAAAGTGTGCCCACCAGGCGGATAGCCGGTGGGCACACTTTCGTGTGCAGGCTTCTTACTGAGCGTCCAGATTCAGGCGCTCGTGCATCGCCTTGACCTCGCGCGGGACAACCTTGCCGATGGCGTTGCGCGGCAGGGAGTCGACGAAGAAGACGCGGTCCGGAGTGGAGTGCTCGGCCAGAGTTTCGCGGACGTACTCGCGCAGCATGTCCTCGGTGAGGTTCTTGCCGGCCTCATTGTCCTCGCGGACAACGTAGAGGAACAGGTCAGCGAAAATCTCGTCGTTTTCGTTGCTGCCGTGGCAGAAGACATCGGCGATGCCCGGCACCGGGCCCAGAATTTCTTCGACCTCGCGTGGGAAGACGTTCTCGCCGCCCTTGATCACCATGTCGTCGGAGCGACCACAGATGTACAGGTAGCCGTCCTGGTCGATACGGCCGAGGTCACCAATCTGGAACAGGCCATCGACGGTGGTGAACTTGTCCTTCTTGTTCAGGTAACCGATGAAGGAGAGCTCCTGAGCGGTGTGGATCATGCCAACCTCACCCGGCTCGACTTCCTTGCCGTCGTCACCCAGGATGCGAACCTTGGCGCCAATTGCCGGGCGACCTGCGGAGTCCGGGCGGGCTGCGAGGTCCGCGCCGGATGCGATGGAGCACAGGCCGGCCTCGGTGGAGCCGTAGAAGTTACAGATAACCGGACCGAAGCGGTGAGTCAGCGCGGAGACGAGCCAGCCCGGGATGGCGTTACCAGAGGAGACAATGAAGCGGAACGGGCCAATCTTGCGGTTCGGCTCCTCATCCAGAACATCCTTGATCTGGCGCAGGAAGAAGGCCGCGGAAATCATGCCGTTACAGCCGTACTGTTCACACTGGTCAACAGCCTTCTTCGGGTCGAAGACACGCATGGTGACAATGGTGGAGCCGGTAGCCATGCCAATCAGCACATTTGCCCAGCCCCAGGCGTGGAACATGGATGCGGACTGGTGAATGACCATGTTGCGGCGCCACGGAATACGATCGGCGATTGCACCCACGGTTGCCGGTGTCTTGGGCTCATTGCGCAGGACACCCTTCGGGATGCCGGTGGTGCCGGAGGACATGATGATGATGCGTCCCTGCTCCGGCTTCGGATCTAGCTTGGCGTTCGATGTACGACCTTCTTCAATGAGGTCTTCCATGAACACGAAGTTCTTGCCCGTGTTCTTGCGGGTCTCCGGCTTGGTCACGGAGGTAATAACGACGGTGACATCGTCGAGGTCTTCTGGCAGGTTGCCCAGGAACTCGTCATCGACGAACAGGAACTTGGCCTTATTCTGGTCAACGACACCGCGAATCTGAGTCGGGCCGGAGCCGATGTTCATCAGCATAATTTCGGAGCCGATGAATCCCTTGATGGCCATCGGCAGGATGATGCCGCGGCCGTTGCGTGCGATAACGCCGAAGCTGGACTTCTGGGTCATGCCACGGTCCATCAAGGCGCGAGCCAGGGCGTGAGAGTTGTCAAGCAGCTGAGAATAGGTGAGTTCACCGTCATCGTCGACAAGGGCGAGGCGATCCGGGTAGCGCAGCGCACTCATGGAAATCAGGCTGGCGACGGAGAACTTCAGGCGACGCAGGTAATCGAGAATCTTCGGCGCCGTCTTCGGAGTCATGTACAGGGCACCAGTACGCAGGAGTGGTGGAATCGACTGGGCAAAAGCCTTGATTTGGAGCCCAAGTGGTACTTCCGGAGCCTTCATTTCAGCTGCCATGGGTGAGAATCCTCCAAGATGATGGACAAGCGATTAATAGCGCCAAGCGACTCTTTAGTCACACTGACACCATCAGTCACGGTAGTGCGATTTTGTAACAACCAGACTTTAACAAACCTGTGCCGCGTCAAAAAGTAGTTTCCACGAAGAAAAGTAAAAAATACGCAGTCGGCGTGCGCAATGCTTTACGACGGATACCTTTTCGCGTACGGGCTCGAGGATACAGTGTTATCAAACAGTTATAAACCGACAGGAAGCAGTGAATATAACGAAAGGATAACACTGCGGTAACGAATTCAATTCTGATATTGACGTATATAACTCTATGAACCCAGGGGTTTTCGGTTGGTTTGTTTGACGGGGCGGGCAGTAGCTGAATGGCGGTCGCCCCCAGAAATTAGGGGGCTAGGAATCTTCTGAAAAATAGAAATGTTCGAGACTAGGAGGGGCGGAGGTTGCGAGTGCGTAGCTGAATAGGTGGCATATTCGCTGGCTTGAGCCTCGGTGTGCGGCATCGGTGAGCGTCGGAGGAAGTTGCCCTAATTCAGGGTTAGGGCGGCAAGTGTGGGCTCATCCTCTGGTGTGCAGGTAGAGAGCCAACGGTCGATGGCATCGTACTCCGCCTGTGTGAGCCACAGGTGGTATTTCTGTTTTACTGCCACCTGGCGAGCGACATACTGGCAGCGAAATGGCTTATTGGCGGGTACCCAGGATGCGGCATCGCTATCCCGCTTCTGTTGATTGGCGGGGCCATCGACGGCCAAGAGGTTGAGGGGGTCATTGGCAAAGTCCTGCCGAACCTCGGGCGGGAGTTGCTGTGCCCCCTTTTGCCAGGCGTCGCTTAAGGCTACGACATGGTCGATTTGAACGGCAGAAGAGGTATCGCGGCCACGCTGGAACTCAATCATCGTGCCGGTATAGGGATCCAGTAATTGCCCTGAAAGCACGACGCAATCGTGGCTATTTGGTTTGTACTCCTTATTAATAAGGTCACGATTCAAAATATCGTTTCGCGTGTCACATCCGTTGTGCCCAAACTCGGCAGAGACGTCGTCGCTCCAACGTTGCCCGAACTCATCGCGCGCATAGCCGGTTTTCGGTGCGCGCCCTTTTACCTCCAGCTGGTTGAGGGCGCTACGGATGCCGTCGATAGGCGATGTGCCGGGCGCTGGGGTGTCCGGGGCGGCGGGGGCGTGGGGCGCTTCGGGAATCTCGGGCGCGGGTTCCTCTGGCTCGGGCGTAAATGCGGGTGCCGGTGCCGGACTGTATGACTGGCTCTCTGGAGTGGGGGCTGTGGGAGCCGTGCAGCCGCTGAGGATTATCGCTGCGCCGATAAGGAGGGCGAGGCCCTGCAGTGGCGAGCGGAAACGACGGTTGGCGAGCATGGAGCTAACCATAGCGGTGGGGGCGGATTGGGTATGGAGGGAGGTTTGCTAAAGAATCGAACAATTGTGCGTAGTTAGCGGGGGTGGTAGCTCGATTAGGGGGTTATGGCGTTAAAGCGGGTAGTAAAAGCCCGGTTTTAGTCGAACGGGAAGGGTGTTCTAGCTCCTTCGGGGGTGGGTAAATATAGCTAGTTCCCTAAATACGTATTGCAATACGCCTAGATGAAAGTGCATTGTTAAAACAGTTGGAAATATAGATAACCCGTGTCCCCCAATTGGCACATTGCACCTACAAGGGGAAAACAGCCATGACAGCTAAGACAGCCATGACTCTGACCGAAGCAGCGACCACATTGCCTCGTGGTCCTCAGAGGGAAGGTCTCTACCACCCGTCGAACGAACATGATGCGTGTGGCGTGGCCTTTGTTGCCGACATTTACGGTCGCCAGACCCATGACATTGTGGAAAAGGGCATTCAGGCACTGGTCAACCTCGACCACCGCGGTGCCGCCGGCGCTGAGAAGACCACCGGCGACGGTGCCGGCATTCTCATTCAGGTTCCGGATGCCTACTACCGTGCTGAGCTGAGCAAGGAAGGCGTTATTTTGCCGCCGGCTGGCACCTATGCCACCGGTATTGCATTCCTGCCGCAGTCGCGCATGGCCACCCTCGATGCCATCCGGGCTATTGAAGATATCTGCGCCGAAGAGGGCATCGAGATCTTGGCATGGCGTGATGTGCCGATTAACGCTGACGGGCTTGGCCAGATGGCTCGCCAGGCTATGCCGGTGCTGCGTCAGCTCTTCGTTACCGCGAAGAACTACGAGGGGCGCCAGCTAAGCGATATCGATCTCGACCGCAAGATGTTCTTCCTGCGTAAGCGCTGCGAGCGAGAGCTGGGTGAACAGGGTGCCGGTGAGGGCTCTGGTGGCGACACCGTGTATTTCCCGTCGCTGTCCAGCCGCACGATCGTCTACAAGGGCATGCTGACTACTCCGCAGCTGAAGGATTTCTACCTTGACCTGCAGCAGAAGGAAGTCACTTCCGCGCTCGCCATCGTGCACTCGCGCTTTTCCACGAACACTTTCCCGTCCTGGCCGCTGGCACACCCGTACCGCTACGTCGCTCACAATGGCGAAATCAACACCGTGCGCGGCAACGAAAATTGGATGCGCGCCCGCGAGTCGCTGATTCGCTCTGGCAAGCTGGGCAACATCGACCGCGCGCTGCCGGTGTGCGACCCCAACGGTTCTGACACTGCGCGTTTCGACGAGGCCCTGGAGTTACTGCATCTCGGTGGTCGTAGTCTCCCGCATGCGGTCATGATGATGGTTCCGCAGGCCTGGGAGCACGATGACAACCTCAGCCCGCAGGTTCGCGCGTTCTACGAGTACCACGCCTGCCTGATGGAGCCGTGGGACGGCCCCGCTGCCATCTGCTTTACCGACGGCCAGGTCATCGGTGCCACCCTGGATCGCAATGGTCTGCGCCCGGGGCGCATCTGGGTGACCGACGAGGGCCTGGTGGTGATGGCCTCCGAAGCTGGTGTCCTGGATATCCCGCCGGAGCAGATTGTGCAGCGCACACGCGTGCAGCCGGGGCGCATGTTCCTGGTGGACATGAAGGCCGGTCGCATTATTGAGGACAAGGAGATTAAGTCCACGCTGGCCGCCACCGGTCCATACGAGGAATGGATCAAAGAGGGCCTGGTCGACATCACCGACCTGCCACGAGAGCGCTACCAGTACATGCCGCATGCCCGCGCGGTGTTGCGGCAGCGCGTCTTCGGCATCACCGAGGAAGACGTTGACCTAATCATCCGCCCGATGGCACTCACCGGCGCGGAGGGCCTGGGTTCGATGGGCTCAGACACGCCGATTGCGGCACTGTCCAACCGCCCTCGCATGCTGTTCGACTTCTTCTCGCAGCGGTTCGCGCAGGTTACCAACCCGCCGTTGGACTCGCTGCGCGAAAAGTCCATCACCAGCATGAATACGTTGCTGGGTGCAGAGACCAACATCCTGGAGCCCACCGCCGATGCCGCCCGTCGCATCCGGCTTGAGCATCCAATCCTGGACAACCACGACTTTGTCACCCTGTGCCAGGCGGGCAAGAACGAGGAGTACTCCGAGTTCCGTGCCGAGGTCATCTCTGGCCTGTACCCGGTCGCCCGCGGTGGCCGTGGCCTGCGCAACGCTATCCGTCGTGTTCGCCGTGAGGTCTCTGAGGCCATTGACCGTGGTGCCCGACTGATTGTGCTGTCTGACCGTGAGTCCAACGAGCGCTTTGCCCCCATCCCGTCGCTGCTGCTGACCTCCGCGGTCCACCACCACCTGGTGGAGGAGCGCACTCGCACGCGCGCCAGCCTCATCATTGAGGCTGGCGACGCCCGCGAGGTGCACCACATGGCCATGCTGCTGGGCTTTGGTGCCGATGCCATTAATCCGTACATGGCTTTCGAAACCATCGATGAGCTGCGCATGAAGGATCAGCTTGGTGATCTGACGCTGGATCAGGCCTGCTCGAACTACTGTAAGGCCGCCTCCAAGGGCGTGCTGAAGGTCATGTCCAAAATGGGTATCGCTTCACTGCAGTCCTACCGTGGCGCACAGCTGGCCGACACCGTCGGTCTGTCGCAGGAGTTCCTGGACGAGTACTTCACCGGCGCTGTTTCTCCGCTGGAGGGCATTGGCCTCGACGAGGTCGCAGAAGACGTTGCAGCTCGTCACCGCAGCGCATTCCTGCCGCGTCCGGAAGAGCAAGCACACCGCGAGCTGGATCTCGGCGGCGAGTACAAGTGGCGCCGCGAAGGCGAGTACCACCTATTCAACCCGGAGACCATCTACACGCTGCAGCATGCGACCCGCACTGGTCAGTACGCGGTCTTCCGCGACTACACCAACAAGGTCGATGAGCAGACCAAGCAGCTGGCAACCCTGCGTGGCATGCTCGAGTTCGTCTCGGATCGCGAGCCGATCGACATTGATGAGGTCGAGCCGGTCTCCAGCATCGTCAAGCGTTTCTCCACCGGCGCGATGAGCTACGGCTCCATCTCTGCGGAGGCACATGAGACGCTGGCCATCGCTATGAATCGCCTGGGTGCGATGTCCAATTCCGGCGAGGGCGGCGAAGATCCAGACCGTTTCGAAATGGAGGCCAACGGCGATTGGAAACGCTCTGCCATCAAGCAGGTAGCTTCGGGTCGCTTCGGTGTGACCAGCCATTACCTGTCCAACTGCACCGACATCCAGATCAAGATGGCCCAGGGTGCAAAGCCCGGCGAAGGTGGCCAGCTGCCACCGAACAAGGTCTACCCGTGGATTGCGGAAGTGCGCATCACCACCCCGGGCGTGGGTCTGATCTCGCCACCACCGCATCACGACATCTACTCGATTGAGGATTTGGCGCAGCTCATTTACGACCTCAAGAACGCCAATCCGCGCGCCCGCATTCACGTGAAGCTCGTCTCCGAGCAGGGTGTGGGTACTGTCGCCGCTGGTGTGTCGAAGGCGCATGCCGACGTTGTGTTGATCTCCGGCCACGATGGCGGCACCGGCGCCTCGCCGCTGACCAGCCTCAAGCACGCCGGTGGTCCGTGGGAGCTGGGGCTCGCTGAAACCCAGCAGACCCTGATGCTCAACGGGTTGCGCGACCGCATCCGCGTGCAGTGCGATGGCCAGCTCAAGACCGGTCGCGATGTCGTGGTCGCGATGCTGTTGGGCGCTGAGGAGTTTGGTTTTGCCACCGCTCCGCTGGTGGTTGAGGGCTGCGTCATGATGCGCGTCTGCCACCTGGACACCTGCCCAGTCGGTATTGCCACCCAGAATCCGACGTTGCGGAGCAAGTTCACCGGCCGTGCCGAGCACGTGGTCAACTTCTTCACCTTCATCGCCCAGCAGGTCCGTGAATACCTCGCTGAGCTGGGTTTCCGCACCATCGATGAAGCGGTCGGACATGCCGAGTGCCTGCGTCCGCGCAAGAATTTGGGCAACCTTCCGCGCGTCGCAAAGCTTGACCTGGAGCGAATCCTGCACGTTGCCGAGAGCCCCTTCTTCGTGGACCAGGATTCCTACTGCACGAAGGCGCAGGACCACGGGCTTGAGGGTGCGTTGGACGAGCGCCTCATCGACGAAGCGCAGCCCGCGCTGCGTACGGCGCGCGCGAATGGGTTGGCGCCGACGCCAGTGGCGCTGCACCACGCCATCAGCAATGTGAACCGTTCCGTGGGCACGCGGCTCGGGTACGAAGTCACCAAAGTCGCAGGTAAGCAGGGGCTTGCCGACGACTCCATCGTCGTCAACCTGCTCGGTTCCGCCGGTAACTCGCTGGGCGCGTTCCTGCCGGCCGGTGTGACTATCAAGCTGGAGGGCGATGCCAACGACTTCGTCGGCAAGGGCCTATGCGGAGGCAAGATTGTGGTCCGACCTTCACGTTCGACCCCGCCAACCGCGGATGTGGCTACCGACACGATTGCCGGCAACGTCATTGGTTTCGGTGCCACTAGCGGTGAAATCTTCGTCCGCGGCACCGTCGGCGAGCGCTTCTGCGTGCGTAACTCCGGTGCCACGGCCGTGGTCGAGGGCATCGGTAACCACGGTTGCGAGTACATGACCGGTGGCCGCGTCGTAGTGGCGGGCCCGGTCGGTCACAACTTCGGCGCCGGTATGAGTGGCGGTATCGCCTACCTGCTGGATAACGAGGCGACGCGGGCGAACATCAACACCGAGCTGGTCGACATCGTGCCTCTCGACGATGAGGACATCAGCTGGCTGGAGGCAACGCTGTCGAAGCACCGCAAGCTCACGGGTTCTAAGACTCGGTTCCCGGCCGCACAGTTCATCAAAATTATGCCGCGTGATTACGCCCGAATTCTCGACGTAGTCGCGAAGGCAAAGGACAACGACGCTGACATCAACGAGGCAATCATGGAGGCAGTAACCAATGGCTGATCCGAAGGGTTTCATGAAATTCCAGCGCGAAGAGCCTGCTCATCGCCCGGTTCCGCTGCGTCTGATGGACTGGAAAGAGGTCTATGAGGAGGCTAGTCAGGAGCACCTGCAACAGCAGGCGACCCGCTGCATGGACTGCGGCGTGCCGTTTTGTCACTCGGCCTGCCCGCTGGGCAACATCATTCCGGAGTGGAATGACCTAGTTCGTCAGAACCGCTGGCACGAGGCTTTCGAGCGCTTGCACGCCACCAATAACTTTCCCGAGTGGACCGGTCGCCTGTGTCCGGCTCCGTGCGAGGGCGGTTGTGTGCTCGGCATCAATGATGATGCCGTGACCATTAAGAACATCGAGCTGGCCATCGTTGAACGCGGCTTCGATGAGGGCTGGGTGCAGCCGATTGTGCCGACTTTCGACACCGGCCAACACATCGCTGTCATCGGCTCCGGGCCGGCGGGCCTTGCTGCAGCACAGCAGCTGACTCGCGCCGGGCATGATGTCACGGTCTTCGAGCGCGACGACAAGATTGGTGGTCTGATGCGCTACGGCGTGCCGGACTACAAGATGGAGCAGCGTTTCCTCGACCGTCGTCTCGAGCAGATGGAAATCGAGGGCACTGAGTTCCGCACCAACATCTCACCGACGGCTGCTGACCTGGCCGAATTCGATGCAGTGGTCCTAGCTACCGGCGCGTCACTGGCCCGCGACCTGCCTGTCGATGGCCGTGATTTGGAGGGTATTCACCAGGCTATGGAGTACCTGCCGGGTGCCAACCGCGTTGCCGCAGGCGAGCTCGACACCCCGCCGATTGATGCGAAGGGCAAGAAGGTCGTTGTCATTGGCGGTGGCGACACCGGTATTGACTGCTTTGGTACCGCGCTGCGTCAAGGTGCTGCGTCCGTCACGCAGTTCGATATCCGTCCGCGGGCTCCGAAGTCCCGTGCGGCGTCGACTCCGTGGCCGATGTACCCGCTGGTCTGGCGCGTGGCGACTGCCCACGAAGAAGGTGAGTACACCATCACCGGTTCCGAGCCGCCAGAGGTTACCGAGGCGCTCGGCCTTAACGCTCGCGTCACCGGTGAGACGCTGGGCAAGCGCGTCTTCAACGTCAACACCGTCTCCTTCCACGGCGAGGACGGTCACGTGACCGGTCTGTCCGCCAACGAGGTCGAGGTCATCGATGGGAAGCGCGTGCCCATGGAGGACACGGATTTCGAGCTCGATGCCGACCTAGTTCTCATTGCTCTGGGCTTCTCCGGTCCGGAGCGCGGGGGCCTGCCGCATGAGCTGGGTATTCAGTTCAACGATCGCGGTGTGATGATGCGTGACGACGACTACCTTGCCGTGCGCAGCGACATCGAGCAGAACTTCGACGGTCCGGTGTTCGTGGCCGGTGACAATGGCCGCGGTGCCAGTTTGATTGTGTGGGCTATCGCCGAAGGCCGCGCCTGCGCCGAGGCTGTGGACCAGTACCTGATGGGCGAGTCCAACCTGCCTCGCGCGGTGGAGCCAGAAGACGCTCCAATTAAGTTGTAAACCCTGGTTTAGTTCACCACTATGTTGCCGCGTGCCCCCATTTCGGCATGCACCATCTGGTGGTCAACAAAGTGGTACGTGCCTGGCTCCGGGAATTCGGCCTCAACATAACCACCCTGCGCGGCACCGAGGTCAAGGGCTTGGGCGCCGCCCACGCCGTCGTCAAGCAAAAGTGTTCCCTCTTTGTACACGCGATGGAACTGCGTGCCGACGATGTGGAAGCTCGTGCCTTTGTTGGGGCCTGCGGCCAGTAACCAGAAACGTACCGTCTCACCTGCGCGAATACGAATCGGGTGGGTGAGATACTGGTCGGGGTAGCCGTTGAACTTGTAGATATCGGGGTCCTCGGCCATGGTCTTGTCGGCATCGGGGCCGTCCTCGCCCCAGTAACTTTCCGACTGCACCAGAAGAACTTCGTGGTCGACTTCGGTGAGATTCGGTGGGTCGATAATGACAGCACCGTGCATGCCGGCAGCGATGTGCATGGACATGGGCATGGTTGCGCAGTGGTACATCCAGATACCCGCCCGGTCGGCACGGAAGCGGTACTCAAGCTGTTCACCAGGGGCAATGTCGCGCATAGGTTCATCCGGTGCAACGATGCCCGCGTGGAAGTCGATGGAGTGACTCATCGTGCCATCGTTAATGAGCGTGACGACGAACTCGTCGCCCACCTTGCCGCGCAGGGTTGGCCCCAGCGGTTTGCCGTTGAATACCCAATGCTGCTGCTCGACTCCAGGGGCAGCGTAGCCGGTGAACTCGCTGGCTCTCAGGGTGACGTGGTGAACCGTGGCGTCCTCGGCGGGTTCTAATAGCGGGTTGATGGTGGGGGAATCCGGGCCGGGTTGCTCGCCGACATTCCCGAGCGCACCGGGAGTGGCATGGTCAGCGTGGTTGCCACCTCCGGTGTGGTGTGAATGATCAGTGCTACCTGTATTGACTGTGAGGGTCATGCCCATCTGTCGGTGACCAGCAATGGTGCACCAGCCGTCAATGTCACCGGGAACAACCGGCACTTCAATGGTGGCGGAGTTGCCAGGGGCGACACGTCCGGTGTCCTCGCCGGTGGCCAAGCGCAGATCGTGGACCTGGGAATCAGCGTTGACCATGGTGATGACCAGTCGGTCGCCGGGGTTCGCCTCTATAACGTTCGGGGTATAGGTCATATCGTTGGCAGTAACCGTCACCTCGACGGTTTCTCCGGTGGGCGCAACATCGCTGGTGGTTTCAATGCTTCCCGTACCGCCACCGCCACCGCTCAGCGCAACGCCGACGGTTACTACCAGGCCCAATACAGCCAGAGCAGCGGTAGTTTGAGCACCGAGTCGACGTGCAGTTGCGTGCAGTTCGACCGGGTTCCGCGTTGCTTCCTTGTTGGCCCGTGCCTTCTGACTCTCTCTTAACGCACCAATCTGAGCCTTCGCGGCACGGCCGACAAGTGGCAGATAAGACACCAAGGCAAGGGAGACCATTGCGGAGACCGCCACTTTGGTCCAGGAAGGCAGCGGCATCAGCCACAGTGCCAGACCAATATTGATGGTCGACCAGCGAAATGCGCCCGCGCGGTCAAGTTCCTTCATACCGGCAGAGACTGGGCCAGCACCTCCGCCGATGGTGGCGGGCAAGAGTTGGCTCATCATGCCGATAAGCAACTGGGCGCCGAAACCGATTACCAGCGGCAGCGTGAGGGATGAGATTACGAAGCCGTCGTCAAGCGCCTTGACTGTGGCGACTGCGAGTGTGCCGATTAGCCAGACGACTGCAGCTGCAGCAGACAACGCCGGGTAGCTGAGGCGGTCGCGCGGGTCTTTAGCGACAGTCATGACGTTGTGTGCCCACGGGATGGCGGCTATGACCCAGCCGATAGTGATAATGCCAAGGCCGACGGAGTCCAACCAGTTGAAGCTGGTCAGTGCACCGATCGCGGTAATTGCGATACCTATGAGCTGTACTGCTAGTGCCAGCTTCGGGCGGGAATGCGGCGACATCCGGGTTCGCCACAGCGCTGGGAACATGGTGATGAGCGTGCCGCAGGCCGCGAGCCCGAGGAAGCCAATGAGGTTGACGGTTTCGTGTGCCAATAGGAGATCGTCGTGAAGCGCTTTGCCCTTAGGAGATGCGAGGATGGCGCCGAGTGCAGCGCCGATGGGCAGTAGGCATGCCGACGCGACGTAGTGTGCAACGGAGATGGCGAATGGCCGATCGCGCTTCGCTACCAGGTCGCGTCCGAGGGAAAACGCATGCCATGCGACGGCGACGCCGACGACCGCCGCGCCGACGGTGGTCACTGGCCACCAGTCACCGAGCTTGCCGACGACCGTCGCGACAATACCTACGTTGAGCAGGTAAATATTTGCCAACTGAATCTTCCGATTGCCAACGGGCACGTCGATTTTCAGTAGCTTTTCGGTGAAGTGGCGGCCCCAGATGAGGATGGAGTTGGTGACGGCGCCGAGGGTAAAGAGATGCACCAACAGCCAACGGCCATCGGCGACGAAAGGGTGAATGAGTGCTGCCACAATGATGGAGGCGAACCACCAGCGCACTGGCATACCGGCCTTGCGATGCCAGGACATGCGGCGCTTCTTGCCAGGCTTAGTAGGCGGTTTGGTTGTGGGGGATTGGGGTTCTGGTGTGGCGTGCGACGACATATATCAATAATACGCATACTGGGTGCGCATTTAATATGGGCGCATGTAAGAGTGC
The DNA here is from genome assembly GCF_014335015.1 of Corynebacterium sp. LK31. Classification (NCBI taxonomy): domain Bacteria; kingdom Bacillati; phylum Actinomycetota; class Actinomycetes; order Mycobacteriales; family Corynebacteriaceae; genus Corynebacterium; species Corynebacterium sp. LK31. Next base: position 57,709 of record NZ_PDGW01000022.1, read on the forward strand.
TTTTATTTGGTCGGGTCTTCGCCGTTTTTGTGGGCCTGCCAGGACTGTGTGGTCTTCTGTGTCTGACGCATCCGGTTTTGAATCAGCATCAGGGTAGTAAGGAAGGGCTTCCGGGTGATGAAAGCGCGTGCCCGACGCGTTGATGATGTGCTCACGGGGGGTGTAACCCTTTTGTCAAAAGCGATTGTTTGAGCATTCACGCAAATACTTCCTTGAATAAATATCTCAATAAAGAGGTGATTTTGCATTAATTGCAATCGTCAGGAAGTGGCTACGTTAGAAGCTAGTTTGTACAGCTAGTTAGATGAATGTAAACAGATTGAAGCTTCAGTAAACAGTTGGTGAAACGTTGTTTTACCAGGGAGAATGGTGAGTGGTAAAGGTGGCTTTTTGGCTACCCGAACGATGGGGTAGCCCTTTGTAGTAGGGGGCTGTAAATGTAGTTCATATCGCTTAGTATGCCAAGCCTGTGGAACGCATTGTGCGTAAGAAAATTTAACCAGCAGTAAAAGGCATAAGAATGTTTATCCGAGACTGGAAGCAGCTCGCCTGGTGCGTATTTGACGTACTCGCCTGGCTGATTGCGCTGTCCGCCGCTAACGGAATCGTCCGCGGTGAATTGGTATCTTTCTCTGAAATATCAGGCACTAATTTTTTGGTTGTCGCTGTCGCCGTGGCCGTCATCGTCCTGCTCGGCCTGCTGCTCGGGGAGTACACCAACCCACAACGCGTATGGCCCGGCAGTCGAACTGAAGATATTGTTCTGCTGAGCATCAGCATGGGCGGCGCTACCGCAGCCACTGGGTTAGCTCAAATCCTGAAGACCTTCCCGGAAATTGCGTGGTACGTTCCGTTCGCAGGCGGCTGTGTCGCAACTTTGGCAAGTATCTATACCCGAACTCTCGCTCGCTGGATTACCAACAACTTTGGCTCCCGTCAGACGGATGATCGCTTGATTGTTCTCGGTGCAGGCCGTCGAGCCAAATTCTTTATTAACAGCCTTACGGATTCCGGTATCTCCCGTGAGAACCGCTTCCACTTGGTTGGAATCGTCGATCCCAAAGAAAGCGGCGAGAACCATATTTCTCGTATCCATGGTCTCCGCGTGGTTCGTGGAATTGATCAGCTGGGTGAGCTCGCATCGCGCACTTCGGCGCAGTCGGTCATCATTGCGACTGATGAGCCACTGTCCACTGAGTGCATCAACGTCCTCAACCACATTTGTGAGGAATCGTCGCTGCGCCTGCTCATTCTGCCGCCGGTGGAAGAGTACTCGCGCCACCGTGGTGCTGTCGCTACCTCGCAGGTGCGCGAAATTAACATCGCCGACCTCATTGGCCGTCAGCCTCTGCACCTGGATGAATCCAAGGTCGCTTCCATAATCCGCGGTAAGAAGGTGCTGGTCACCGGCGCTGGAGGTTCTATCGGTTCGGAAATCTGCCGACAGGTTCACCGCTTTGAGCCGGCAGAACTGATCATGCTGGATCGCGATGAGGGCGGCTTGCATGCCACGCAGCTGTCGCTGACGGGTTCGGCGCTTCTCGACGGCTCCGATACCGTCCTGGCTGATATCCGTGACGCGGAGATGCTGACGCAAATCTTCACCGAGCGCAAGCCCGATGTTGTCTACCATGCTGCAGCTCTCAAGCACCTGCCACTGCTGGAGAGCTACCCTGCAGAAGCAGTGCAAACCAATGTCATCGGAACCCAGAACGTCCTGGATGCAGCGGCTGGGGCCAACGTTTCAACCGTTATTAATATTTCCACGGACAAGGCTGCGAACCCGGCCTCGATTCTGGGTGAATCCAAGCGCGCTGCGGAACGTCTGACTGCGCACATGGGGAAAACTCACGAAGGTGTCTGGGCATCTGTCCGCTTCGGTAACGTGTTTGGCTCGCGCGGTTCGGTCATTACGACTTTCCAGCGTCAGATTGAAGAGGGCGGCCCGGTGACGGTGACGCATCCTGACGTTCAGCGCTACTTCATGACCATTCCGGAGGCATCGCAGCTGGTGCTGCAGGCTACCGTTATTGCAGAGTCCGGTGAGACTCTGGTGCTGGAGATGGGTAAGCCGGTCAAGATTGCTGAGCTGGCGGAGAACCTCATTAGGCTCCATGACGCAGACGTAGAGATTGTCTACACGGGTCTTCGTGACGGTGAGAAAATCTCCGAGGACTTGGTTGATGACCGCGAGGTTCCCAAGATCGGTGATCGTCATCCGCTAATCACTGAGGTACGTGTTGAGCCGGAACGGCTGAATTCGCGGATTCTCCCGTGCACACATAATCACGATGCTGCACGTCGTTGGCTTGCAGAGCACGGTGGGGCGCAAAGCAGTATTGAGGCGCATCCCACCGGTGCACAATCACTTGCAACCGCTAGCTCGAAAGCAAAATAGTTAGGATGACTCCCCACCGTGACAACCACCAGCTCCTCTAACTCCGGGCAGCTGGCGCAAAGAGTTCGAACAGTTGCGACGATTTCGGCAGCTTCAGCGCTCGCCGCAGTCGTCGCCTTTGTGGTCAGTATTCTTTCCGCGCGAGTGCTGGGGCCCGCCGGTCGAGGCGAGGTCGCTACCGTTTTGCAGTTCGCCTATATTGTGGCGCCATTCGTCGGATTTGGGGCCGATCGGCTTTTGCTGCGCCGCGATGATTACGACCACGGTCTCATTCCGAGTGGTTTCGCCATGACTGTGGTCGCTCTGATTGCCTGTGCCATCGCAGGAGTCGTCTACGGACCGTGGACGGCAATGGCCGGCGTCGTCGCCTTGGTTACCGTGTCATTTTCCATGGTCCGTGCCATGGCTATCAGCCGCCATCGAGTGTCCTTCTTCGTCGCAGTATTCGTCGGTTTTCAGGGCTCAGTACTGCTAATAAGCGCTGCGCTCTATTTCGCCGGAGTCGAGGACTGGCGCTGGTGGGCTGCGGCCTATATCTTCCCGGCACTGCCACTGGCAATCTGGTCGCTAGCGAAGTCACGCAAACACACCGATTCCCGTGTTGGCGGAGTGGTAGAGACGGCACGAACAAATGCCCCATTCATCGCATCGGGTCTGGGGCCGTTGACGACCACACGCTTGGGTCGCGTTTTGCTGCCGGCGCTGGCCTCACCGGCGTCGTTAGGTCTTTTTGTAGTCGTGGCGACGGCGACGGAACCGCTGTACTGGATCGCGCAGTCAGTCGCCGATCAGCGCACCAGCGACCAGAGGGGTCGCGAACTCACCCCATCTCGTGTGCTCCGACACCTTGGCATAGTCACTGCAGCGTACGGAGCACTTGGTGCGCTCGGTGGGGTGGCACTCTACTTCCTCATCGTGCCGGTATTCGGCCATGAGTTTGAGCCTTCCCGGGAGTTGGTGCTGCCACTGACTATCGCGGCCGTGGTGCTCGGCTGCTACCGACACCTGTGCGGTGAAATTCTCGGCAGCGACAATCCCCGTCGAATTGGCCGAGTGGAGCTCATTTCCGCCGTTATCGCTGTCATTTGTTACCCGATGGGCATTCTTCTCGGAGACGCCCTCGGTCTCGCGTGGACCAGCGCAATTGTCTACTTTGCAGCAGCCGCTGTTGCAGCAGTGGCGCTGATGCAGCCAAGCGGAGGCCAGAAGAATCCATCAACTACCACCGAAGAACTCCCCGTCGACGTAATCGAGGAAGCCTAAACAATGCGAATCACTTATATCCACCAGCACTTTGTTCTCCCCGGTGAGCCGGGTGGTTCCCGACCCTACGAGTTTGCCCGACGAATGGCCGCCGCAGGCCACGAGGTGACAATGATCTGTGGTCGCGATGAGGCCATGGATAAAACGGTTGATGGTATCCACGTGCGTCGTCTAGCGATTCCGTACCGCAATGAAATGTCGAAGCGCGAGCGTATCGTCAGTTTCTTGAACTTCCTGGTGCGCGCCTCCGCGGTCGCTGCCCGTGTGCCTGCCGACGTGATCTACGCGTCCTCGACCCCGCTGACTGTGGCGGTTCCGGGAATCGTGGCGAAGTTTACCCAGCGTGCGCCGTTGGTGGCGGAGATCCGTGACCTGTGGCCAGAGGTGCCGATCAAGTTGGGCTACCTCAATAATCCCGTGGCAATTTTCTTGGCCAAGCAGCTGGAGAAGGCATTTTATGCGGCATCGAGCGAGGTCGTGGCGCTGTCGCCGTCGATGGCCGATGGCGTCAAAGAGGTCGCTCCGAAGAAGCGCGTGACCGTCATTCCGAATGCGTCGGACTTTGAGCGCTTTGATGTCCCGGCCGAGCAGCGTACAGCTTTCCGAAAGGAGCAGGGCTGGGGCGATGACGTGGTAGCTGTCTATGCCGGTGGTTTTGGCATGTCCTACCAGCTGGAGTGGCTTGTGGATTTGGCGGCGCAGCTGCGTCGTGATGGCGTGGAGAATGTGCGTTTTGTCCTGCTGGGACAGGGAAGCGACTCGGATGCGTTGTACCAGCGCGCCAAGGACGCTGGCCTCGATGCCGATGCGATGTTCCTCGGCCGTCAGCCGAAGGAAGATGTCGCCAAGTACGTGTCTGCCGCCGATATCGCGCTATCGCCGCTGCGTGATGACCCCTGCCTGGAGGGCAATTCCCTGAACAAGGTCTTCGATGCCATGGCCGCATCGCGTCCGGTGGTGTTCAACCATGGTGGCTGGCTGGAGGAAGCCGCAACCGAGCACGATGCCGGTTGGCGTCTCTCGCGCGATATTCCGACCGCGGCCAAGCGATTCGCTGAGATCATCTCCGACCGCGATGAGATGCGCGCAGCGGGACAGCGAAACCGCGAACTGGGTGAGAAGCGTTTTGCCCGTGACAGCCTGTACAACCAGCTCATCGAGGTACTCAACCGCGTCCGAAAGGTGCAGAAGTAATGACTAACGCCGACGCTAACAAGCCCAATGAGCGGATCTTCCTTTCGCTCGCGACAGTCACCGAAGCAGAAGAACAGGCCGTCGTTCGCGCACTCCACTCTGGTTGGGTGGCTCCGTTGGGCCCCGAAGTAGACGCGTTTGAAGCGGAGATTGCCAAGCGCTGCGGTGTTGAGCACGCGCTCGCGCTGTCGTCTGGCACCGCTGGCCTGCACTTGGCGCTGCTTGCGCTGGGGATCGGTGAAGGTGACTACATTCCGGTTTCCACCATGACCTTCGCGGCCACGACCAACGCCATTGCTTACGTTGGTGCTACGCCGGTGTTCGTCGATGCCGCAGAGGACGGAAACATCGACCCTGAGCTGCTGCTCGGCACCGTCGATGAGCTGCTTGCCGAGGGCAAGAGCGTTCCCGCCGTGATGATTGTGGACCTCTTTGGCCGCTGCGCCGATTACCCGGCCTTCGCGCCACGCCTGGAAGAACTCGGCATCGCGCTCATCGAGGACGCCGCCGAGGCGCTCGGTGCCAGCGTCCATGGTCAGCCGGCCGGCAGTTTCGGCCGTGCCGCCGCGCTGTCTTTCAACGGCAACAAAATCATGACCACCTCCGGCGGTGGCATGCTGCTGTCCGATGATGCCGATCTCATCGCCCGCGCGCGCTACCTCTCCACGCAGGCGCGTCAGCCCGTCGCTTGGTACGAGCACACCGAAATCGGCTACAACTACCGCCTGTCCAATCTGCTCGCCGCACTGGGGCGGGCGCAGCACTCGCGTCTGGACGACATGATCGCTCGCCGCCGCCAGATTCGCGATGCGTACATCGATTTGCTCGCCTCGCTTGACGACGATGCCCCTGGTAAAGGTACCCGCTTGCTCTCTGACTCCGACGAGCGTTTCACCGAGAACTGCTGGCTGACCTCAATTGTGCTGCCACAGGAGGCCGTCGATAAGGGCGTGCTGACCCCGGACAGCGTGATTGCAGCACTTGGTGAGGCCAACATTGAGGCTCGTCACCTGTGGAAGCCGATGCACCTGCAGCCGGTATACGAGGGCGCGCGGGCGACCATCAACGGCACTGCTGAGAATCTTTTCTCCCGCGGCATTACTCTTCCTAGTGGTCCGGCGCTGGACGATGACGACGTCGCGCGGGTGATAGGTGTTTTGAAGGAAGTGCTGGGATGACTCCTACAGAGGTAGCTGGAGAAACTGTAAAACAGCGAAAACCAATACTGCAGTCGCTGTTTATTGTGGTGGCCGCAGGAATGTTTGCTGGTGTCCTCTACGTTGGCGACACGACGATGAAGGACGTCTCTTCGGCGCTTCCTGATCTCTCTCTTGCATTGCCGATTTTGGTGGTTGTTGCAATCCTTACCGCCTTCGGCACCCCAGAAGCGCAGCGCCAGAGTTGGCTGAATGCGATGAAAGGCGCTGGCAATGTAAAGCAGTGGCCGATGGCCGTGTGGGCATTAGTGGCTTTCTATGCCTGGTTGTTCTGGATGATGCTGTCCGGACTGTGGGCCCCCGAAGCTGCCGAAGTTGCTCCTGTCGTTACTGCGTTGATAACGCTTGGGCTCATCGCCACGATGTCAGCAATACTGTTCTATTTGCATCCTCAGGCACTGGTATGGCTGTGGTTAGCAGTAGCCATTTGCTCGCTTATTTTTCTCTACGGTGGCATTACTGGTCCGAAATATGTCGGGCGCATGACGGCGTTCGGCGGTGGACCGAATGTCTTTGCCCGTTTCATGCTGTACGGCATCGCGGCAGCTGTGTTTTTCATGCTGTGGCGTAAGTTCATGTGGGCAGTTCTCTTGTTTGCTGCACCATTTGCTTACGGTCTCGTTGCGTCGGGAAGCCGCGGTGTACTGGTTGCTACCACCGTGGTAGTCCTCTTTACCGCAATAGCTGTGTTTTTTCACTGGGGTTGGAAGTGGGCGACTGTTTTTTACGTCGCAGTCGCCGCAGCGGTCGCGTACGGATACTCGCGGTTCATCGCAGGTACCGAGATTGAAGAATACTTTAAGACGCGCTTTATCCAATTGACCTTCGAAAAAGAACATGATTCCGGACGCGGTTATCTCCATGATGAAGCTTTCCGAATCATGAGTGAACACCGCATCTTTGGTGGAGGCCTGCATAGCTTCGTTGTGCTGTCGACACCGAGGTCTTCACGTCCACTGGAGCATCCGCACAATATCTTCTACACAGTCGGATCTGAAGCGGGTGTCATAGGTATCGGTCTGTTTGTGATTGTGCTGGTTGTGTTGGCAATCGCCTGTCGCCACCTATTCAAGTTTCTTCAAGCTGGTCTGACCGCAGCCGTGGCATTCTCGGTTCTTGTGGCACAGGTTTTTTCCGGCTACTACTACGATTCCCGTTCGCTATGGCTATTTGGCTTTGCAGCAGCATTTGCGATGCTGAGCCTACGGCGCAAGGACGCAGCATCGGCAGAACCAGAGCTGGAGCCGCAACCAGAACCCGCAGCCGAGCCCGAACCAGTCATGGTCACCGATACCGCGGGGCCGGTTGTGCCGGAGCCGGAGCCAGCGGTGGCCGTCGTCAAGCAAAGTGCGCCTGACAACAAGAATGACAACAGGAAGCTGCGCGTTGCGGCAGCGTCGTTTGCCGCGGCCGGTGTAGTGGGTGCGGTTGGTTGGCTGGTCAGGAACCGTTCCAATGAGGAAGTCGATGCGCGTGCCGAAAAGCTTCTGCGCGAAATGTTCAACGAAAAGTAGGAGATGACCAATGGATTCACTGAGCATCCGCGCGCAACGGGTAATTAAGCGTGGCGTCGACATCGCGGCATCTGCAGCGGGCTTGATTGTGCTGTCGCCAGTTATGGGCGCTACGGCTCTGGCAGTGCGACTTTCCATGGGAAAGCCAGTCCTATTCCGCCAGGAACGTCCGGGGCAGGATGGTGAGCCGTTTAATATCCTCAAGTTTCGGACGATGCACCACGTCAATCCGGCAAAGGGGCTTGTCGACGATGCGTCCCGCCTCACCGAGGTGGGAAAATTCCTTCGGTCCACAAGCTTGGATGAGCTCCCGGAGCTCTTTAACGTTCTGCGTGGCGACATGAGCCTCGTTGGCCCGCGCCCGCTGCGCATGAAGTACCTAGAGCGCTATTCGCCGCGCCAGGCACGCCGCCATGAGGTGCCACCGGGAATTACGGGGCTTGCCCAGGTCTCGGGCCGCAATGGCATCACCTGGGAAGAACGTTTCGAGTACGACGTGCAGTACGTGGATAATTGGTCGCTACTGCTCGATGCAAAGATTCTGCTTGACACGATCTTGGTGGTGCTCAAGCGTGAAGGGATCTCGGAAGAGGGGCAAGTGACTATGACCGAGTTCACCGGTTCGTCGGAGAAGGACGTCTCGGCTAGCGCAGGTTCTTAATCACACTTGCAGGAACACCGGCGACAACGGTGTAGTCATCGACATCGCTAGTAACTGCGGCTCCGGATCCGATGTACGCTCCCTCGCCAACGGTGAGGCCGGGGTTGATTACGGAGTTGGCGCCTAGGGTGCAGGCTTCGCCAAGCGTGACAAAGCCCGACACGGCATTGAGCGGGAAGATTGTGCAGTAGTCCCGCAGCACCGCATCGTGGCCAATCGTGACATTCATATTGATTTGGGCGTGCTTGCCTACCTCAATATTGCAGGTCAGGCGCGCTCCGGGGCAGATGACGGTGCCCTCGCCGAGCGTGACCAGCGCGCCGATGCTGGTGTCTGGGTGGACCAGAGTCGCAGGCACGAGCCCTTCGGTATCTGCGCGTTGCACAATCGAACGTCGAGCTGCGCCGCTGCCGATTGCGACTGTGTAGTAGACCCCCTCGGGCAAGTCAGCGAGGATTTCGGTTTTGCCCAAGAGTTGCACGCCCATTTTGTGGAAAAAGGTCATATCTGGGGTGCCATCATCAATAATGCCTAGGATTTCCCACTGCGGTGGTAGGCCGTTGGCTGCTGCGTAGTCGTTGATGTCCTTGATGAAGCTGACCACGTTTCGGCCAAAACCACCAGCGCCGACGATGACAATCTTTTCGGTCGTCGTGTTGTTAATCCACTGCTTTGGCATGAGTGTCATTATCCCACTGATAGCCGTATTTAGCCGGAGTGCGTGACTGCGAATTCACCTACCACCAGTAGGTGGGATACCGAAGGCCGCGCAGTCGATTTGCGAGGATGCCAAGCACCACGATCATGATCGACGAAGCGAAAATGAAGCCTATGAAGCGGAAGTCGTTGGCAAGCCCATGGCCGTGTGGCATTAGCACGGTGACCATAGCGGTAGCGGTGGCAGGGGAGTGAGCCGCGCGAGCAAGAAGCATGAGCGCGAAGGCAACGCCGGCGGCAACCGCTGCAGCAATGATGGTCGAACCCAACATGTGCAGAATTGCGATGCCAGTCGTGCAGCCGATGAGGTGTCCGACCACCACATTTCGTGGCTGAGCCAGAGGCAAGTTGGGCGCACCGACGATAAGTGCCATGGCAGCGCCAATAGGGGGCAAAAATAGCAGGTCAGAGACAGAAGTTGAGATGAGTGCCAGGGTCATCAGCGGCAGGCTCACGGCTACCGAGGCGGCGATAATATGGCGCAGCGGAGGGCGGGGTGGCGCTTCGCTGGCAATCCGGAGCCACTTCGGGGACCGTGAATTAGACATGAGAACGATGTTAGGGTGTGCTGCCTCATCCGCGTCGCGGTTCGAGGTTTTTATCGAAACAGAAGTTTAAATGGGGTGGCGCCCAGGTCTCCCAAGCCTCCAAACCCGAACCAGACCCGAACCAAACTCCGACCATTTTCACCGGGTATGACACACTTAAGGACATGGAGCCTATCGATGTCGCAATCCGGGACGAGTCTATCCGTCTCGGGCAATTCCTGAAGTTGGCAAACCTGGTGGAAACGGGCGGTCTGGCCAAGGAACTCATTGCCGAGGGCCAGGTCAGCGTGAACGGTGAGGTCGACACTCGCCGTGGCAAGGTGCTGCGTCCAGGGGACGTCGTCTCTGTTGCCGGTATGTCGGCACGCGTGGCCACCGCCGATGAAGTCGATGATGACTACTTTGATGAGGCCACCGCCGACGATGACTTTGATCCTGAAAAGTGGAGGAACTTGTAACTCATGCCCGCATTTCCCGCCGAATTTGGCATGCCCCTGCGCGTAGACCTGCTCTCCGCCGCACCGCGTAAGACCGAGCGCTTCTACCGCGGCGTTCTCGGGTGGGCTTATCGCAATACCGCGCCAATCCATGAGGATGCCCGCGAGGCATCCGCTGGTCGCCGCGTTGCCATGCTGTCCGGAATGCCGGTGTCGGTGCTGCTTGAGGCCGATAAGGACGCTGAGGATGCCTTCGTCAACCAGTGGCGCGTGAACTTCCATGTCGACTCCGCCACTGGTGCCGTCGAGAAGGCGCGCGAGCTTGGCGCTGAGGTCTTCCAGGAACCGACCCCGCTTGTCGACGGATCCACGATGGCCGTCGTTTCCGACCCCGCCGGTGGCCTCATTGGACTTTTGGAACAGCCGGGTGAGCAGGCCTTCATTGCAGCGGGCGAGCCCGGCACCCCGGTGTGGTTCGAGCTGGTCGCAGGCCCGGAGGAGACCTTTGAGCAGGTCGCGGACTTCTACCACAACTTCTTTGGCTGGGAAATCGCAGTGCGCAACAAGAACGAGCACGGCACTTTCGCAGTTGCGATGGAAGACGGGGCGCCGTTCGCTGGCTTGGTAGCCAGCTCGGTTGCTGCACAGACCGATGCGGCAGATAAGAGCTTCGTTGGCTGGCTGGCCTACCTTGGCGTGGAGAACATCGACACCGCTGTCGCCAAGGCTGAGGAACTGGGCGGTTCCGTGCTCGTTGCCCCGCAGGCTACCGAGTTCGGCCCGCTGGCAACCGTGCAGGATCCGTGTGGTGCGGCAGTTGTACTCTGCGAGGTGCCGCTGCCACCGGAGGAGGACATCCGCGAGTCCGACCCGCTGGAAGGCATTGACCTCAACCAGTTCCAGTAGGGGCTAGAGCTCTTCTTCGTCGTCCTCAGGGTCCTGTTTTCCGGTGTAGTTAACGTGTAAAGGATCGTCTTCGTTTTTGGGTGGTTTGCTTACGCACTCGCGAATGCCATCAATGTGTTCGCTAAGGCTATCGGTAATCGGGGCCCACATCGGGTCGAGAATGAAATCTATCCCAGATCTGCGGGCATGTTTGGCTGCAGGGACGAAATCACTGTCGCCCGAAATCATGATGATTTGATTTACATGTCGTTGTTCAGCAAGAGAAGCGATGTCGAGACCGATTCGCATGTCCACTCCTTTCTGAGAAATATCAAGGGTGAAATCATTTTCGGTCAGCTGTGAAACATCGATAGTGCCACGGCAAAGCTTCTTGAGCGGAGCCTCTTTTAGGGTGTACCCACCTTGAGTTTCAAGAGGCTCTCCTCTTCTAATCGCAACCTTTCGTTTTTTAGCCAATGCAGCGAAGAAGTCATTGGTCCAGGTAAAAAGTTCACTTTTACCAAGGTTGACTTGCTGCTGGAGCAATGGGTGATAAACAACCCGCTGTGACGGTGGGCAGTCGTAGTAAAAGATTCGGTACAGTCCAGCGCGCGATTCACGTATATGGCGATGGCAGTACTTGACCAGTTCATCAGCGCGATCCTCTGCGGTCTTATGACCAAACAGTGTTGCCGCACGTTTGCGGTAAAAGCCACCATCAACAAGCACTGCTGTAGTGATCTCGCGTAAAGGCACAGCTCGCGCAGCACTATATCTGTTTCTACTCATATTTCTTGGCCCTCCCCCTATGAGTAATCCCAGTCATCGGCGCTCTCCTTATCGGCGGAGGGTCAACGGCTGGGATTGATAGCAACCACTTTAATTGCGCTTCGTAATCGAGTCAATGCCTACAACCCCAGCTCCGCCCGCACTGCAGTCACAAACTCGCTGGTAGTCGCGGTGCCGCCGAGGTCTGGCGTCGGCGCGGTGCACTTGGCGGCGAAGACGGCCTCGCGCAGCTTGGCTGCGGGCGCAAGTTCCGAGGTCGGATGCCCAAGGTGCTCCGCGCACATTGCCGCAGAGAGCAAAAACGCAGCCGGGTTGGCGATGCCGCGCCCGGCAATGTCCGGTGCCGAACCGTGCACCGGCTCGAAAACCGCAAAGTCGTCGCCAACATTCGCCGATGCCGCCAGCCCCAGCCCGCCAATCAAACCGGCACCGATGTCACTGAGAATGTCGCCGATGAGGTTTTCCGCGATGATGACATCAAAGCGCGCCGGGTCGGTCACCAGCTGCATTGCCACGGCATCCGCATTGGCAAAATCGAATGCGACCTGCGAATACTCCTCCGCCACTTCTTCAACTGCCCCGCGAATCACACGCGCAGAGTCCCGCAGGATATTCGGCTTGTCCGCCACCGTCACCGTCGGCGTGGCCTCCGAATCGGGGTTTGCCGCCTGGCGCGCGAGAGCCAACTTGGCCGCCTGTCGCGCAAGGCGGTGCCACGCAAAGGACGTCGTCACGCGCAAAGAAATCGCAACGTCGCCACGCTTATCGACGGCGCGAGCCACCGTCGAGTCCTCCGCCACCTCTGCCCACAGGTGGTGGTGCGGGGAGTCGGTCGGGGTGTCGTAAGGCGGGAGGAGATAGTCGTGACTGTAGAGACCCTCGGTGTTTTCGCGGACAATGGTGAAGTCGACAGCCGCGCCGGGCAGGGTGACCGGGCGGATGTTGGCGAAGAGGTCGAGGCGCTGGCGCAGCTGGAGAACAGGGGAGCGGTAGGTCAGGCCGGTATCGCGCAGATGCGGTGCTAGTTCTTCCTCAGCCTCGCGAGCGGGCTTGGAGGTAATCGCCGCGAGCAGAGCGGCGTCGCTGCGTCCGAGTGTTTCCCAAGTTTCCTGCGGGACGGGATTGCCGTGCGCGCACCACTGGGACCAGCCAATTTGTGCCTCTGTCAGCTCCCAGTGCGGGAAGACATCGGCGATGAGTCCTCGGCAGGCATCGGTGATTTCGGGGCCGATGCCGTCGCCGGGCAGGAGTGTGATGCGGCGCGGTGCCGCTTCTAAAGCAGTCGCAGGCTGGTCGGTTTCCATGGCTCTTAGCCTAGGACTGCGACGCCTGCGCGTGTGCGGTTTGGCTACTTTGCGAAAGTAACCGGGATCTCGGTGATGTCCTCGAAGCCCTCGCTGTGGTCACCGAAGAGCTTCAGCACGCAGTCCTGCTGGGTGCAGTCCACGGCCTCGCCGGTGGGGACGACGCTGAGCTCGAAGTGTGCGGTGTTGTCGTCGGCGATGGTGGTGGTGCCGCCGGACTTCTTGGTAATCCACTGCTGCGACTGGGTGCCGGCACTGCGGTCACCGGTGCAGTCCGGGACGGGGTTGCCTGGAGCCTTCTCGGCGGCGCAGAGTGCGGCGTAGTAGCCGTAGTCGGGGTCGAGACCAGACAGGTCGACGGAGATGACATCGCCCTCGGAGAGGTCGTTGACCGGCTCGGCCTCCATGGTTACTTCGCCGGCGCTGGCGTCGGTGTCGGTTTCTTGATCTGCAGCCGAGCTGGTGGTTTCCGAGGCGTTGGCAGCATCCTGCGCGGCATCGGACGCGTCATCTGCGCCACAGGCGGCGAGAAGTGGAAGTGCGGCGACGGCCGGAATAGCCAGGAAAGCCGCGCGACGCTGGAGTGTACGAGTAGTCATAGGAGGTAACGTCCTTCCGAAAAACTGTAGAAATTACTATCTTTATTTAAGGGTAGGCTAACCTAGAACTAAAAGATAGCCTAAGATTCTTTGGGTGAGTAGAGCAAAGTCCTTTCTAAGCTCTTTGTTACTAGTGTTAGTCGTTATTTAGTCATTCTTTTTGTCGTCTATCTCCGTGCAGCGTCAGCTCACAGAGGGGGAATATGTTCACCGTGCCTGCCTGTCGCGTTCGCAGTCTTGCCGGAACACTGCTGAGTGTTGTCCTAGTCGCAGGACTAGTCGCCTGTGGTTCCGATGATGCCGCGAGGGAGGGGGCATCGTCGTCAAGCGCTGGCGTGACGACGGTTCCGCGCGCCGACAACATTTCCGCTCACGGTGCCGCGCATGCGAACCTGCCTTCGGAAAACCCCGAAGTGCTGCTGAAAGACCCGAAACCGGCGGCGGACAAGGACTACCAGCGTATTCTCACGCTTGACCGGGCGGGAGCACTCAGTCGTGCGGTCTACACGCTTGGCCTCGGAGACCGTCTGGTGGGGCGCGACTCCACCTCCGATTTCCCGGCGGTAAAGGATTTGCCGAACCTCACCATCGGCGGGCATGCAGTCAATGCTGAGTCGGTGATGAAGCTAAAGCCGGAGCTCATCATTACCGATGGCACGATTGGCCCTAGCCGTGTCTTCGACACGTTTGAAAAAGCGGGGATCACCGTCGTCCATGTGTCGGACGAGCGCACTCCCGAGACGATCAACACGCTTATCGACGAAGTCGCGGGCGCAGTCGGCCTGGCTGACCAAGTTGGCCCGGTGAAGGAGCACCTGGACAAGGAGCTGGCGGCTGCGACCGAGTACGCGCAGGCCAAGGCCGATGGCCGCAAGATGATGATTCTGTATGTGCGCGGAACCGGTGTGGCCATGATTGCGGGACCGGATTCTGGTGGGCGTTCTCTGATCACTCGTCTCGGCGGTGTTGATGCCGGTGAGGGCGTGGGTATTGAGGGTGCGTTCACGCCGATTACTCCGGAGTCCCTGATTGCTGCGGCTCCAGACACCATCCTGGTTATGTCTGGTGGCCTGGAGTCCGTCGGCGGGATTGAAGGCTTGAAGGAAATCCCGGGTATCGCACAGACCCCGGCGGGCCAGAATGAGTCCGTTGTGGACGTGCCCGATTCGCAGCTGCTGTCCTTTGACTCGCAGTCGCCGCGTGCGATTCGCGCCATTGCGGATGCTCTCTACGGTGCTGACAAGACTGCGGGGAAGTGACTGGCTGAGCAATGCAGACAACCGCGAACAAAACTAGTCCGTTCAGACAGGTGGCCGTTTTCATTGGACTCGCCCTAGCGCTGGTGCTGGCAATAGGTTGGTCGGCCTCCGTGGGGCAGTTCGGCGCCACCATCGGCGAATCACTGAGCTCAATGGTGAGGCTAGTGTTCAATGGCGGTCTCGGTGACACGCCAGAGCCCATCGATACTGTGCTGTGGCAAGTGCGATTGCCGCGCATCGCGCTGGCCTGCCTCGTTGGTGCGGGACTAGCCCTCGCGGGTGTGGCGCTGCAAGCGGTGTTCGGCAACCCGCTTGCCGAACCCGGCCTCATCGGCGTTTCCTCCGGCGCCGCCGTCGGTGCTGCCACCGCCACAGTTTTGGGCACCGCCGCCGGGCTTTTCGGAGTGCTCGGCGGAGTGTTGAGTGTCTTCGCCAGCAGCTGGGCCATTGCGGTCTCAGCTTTTATCGGTGGTGCGGTGGCCACGGCTATTGTGGCCGCCAATGCGCACGGTGGCCGCGATATCGCCCGAATCATTCTGGTCGGTGTGGCTGTGAACTCTATCTGCGGTGGTCTGGTGTCGCTCCTGACATTCGTAGCCTCCACGGCTGCCCGCGACCGCATTGTGTTCTGGCAGATGGGCTCGTTTGCCAGTGCCACCTGGACGCAGGTTGTCATTATTACGTTGGTGACAGTTCCGGCCGTGATTGCCATGTGGGTCAGCTACCGCAAGCTGGACATTCTGAGTCTTGGTGAAGCGCAAGCCCGCCACCTGGGTATTAACGTCGTCACGCTGCGTCGCGCCATCATTTTTGGCACGTCCCTGGTCGTGGCGGCTGGAGTGGCATTTTCCGGCATCATCGTCTTCATCGGCCTGGTCGTGCCGCACGCTGCACGACTGCTGCTGGGACCAGCGCATCGCACGCTGATTCCCGCATGCATCCTCGGCGGCGCGCTGGCCACAACGCTGGCCGACCTCGCGGCCCGCACCATGATCACCGGTGCGGACCTGCCGCTGGGAATGCTCACCTCGATTGTCGGTGGCCCACTGTTCTTCTGGCTGCTCCTGCGTTCGAAGAGGGCGGTGCACTAATGGAAATTCACTCTGGCCTGGGTATTTCTGCCGAAAATGTCAGCATCACCCTGGGTGGTCACCGCATCCTCAACGATATTTCCGTGGTCGCCGAGCCCGGAAAAGTCACCGCGCTGGTCGGCCCGAATGGTGCTGGAAAGTCGACACTGCTCGCAGCGCTTTCTGGCGACCATGAGCTCAGCGGCGGCAACGTCCGGATTGGCGAGCACTCCATTGCCGAGCTCTCCATCGCCGACCTGGCCCGCTACCGCGCCGTCCTGGTACAGAGCCAAGAACTGTCCGTGCCATTCACCAGCCGTGAAGTCATCGACTTCGGACGCAACCCCTGGGGCTGCCCGAACGAGGAGCTGCTCGCGGAAGTGATCACTGAATGCGACGTCGCGCACCTCCTTGACCGGGAAGTCCCGACCCTCTCCGGCGGCGAGCGCGCCCGCGTCCACAGCGCCCGCGTGTTCTACCAGGACACTCCCGTCGTGCTTCTCGACGAACCGACCGCGGCCCTGGACCTCCACCACGCCGAAAAAATCATGGGAATGATGCGCGCCCGCGCGGCGGCGGGCAAAGCCGTGGTCGTGGTCCTGCACGATTTGTCCGCCGCAGCGGCGTATGCCGATCACGTTGTGGTGGTGGCGCAGGGGCGCGTCGTAAAGCAAGGCCCGCCTGCGGAAACCCTGGATGCACAGACCGTCAGCGAAGTCTACGGCATCGGTGTGGAAGTGCTTCAGGACTCCGCGGGCAACCCCGTGCTGGTGCCTCAGCGTGCGGGCCACAATCTCTCACCCCAGTCTCCGAACCTCACAGAGAAAGAAGAAAATCATGGTTGAAAACACGATTAAAGAAGGTGACAAGCAGGCTGCTCAGCCCCTGGCAGAGCGACTCAAAGTGGAGACTGCGGGTGTCCACAGTGAAGCGGAAAACTCCGACTTCATGTCGAGACTGCTGGCGGGTGAACTGGACGCGCAGGCGGCCATCGATTTAACTGGTCAGCTCTACTTTGTTTACGAAGCGTTGGAGCAGGCAGTGCGGTCCACTGCGGAGTCGCCGCAGGTCAGCGCGGTCTACGATGCGCAGCTGGAGCGCCTGGAGGCTCTGGAGGCCGACCTTGAGCATTTGGTGGGGCCTGGATGGCGGGAAAAGATCTCGCCTGTGGAGGCGACAAAGAACTACGTGGCCGAGCTTCGTGAAATCGAAAGCAACGGCAACGCCAACGCCGCATTGGCGCACCATTACGTTCGCTACTTGGGTGATCTTTCTGGTGGTCAGGTAATTGCGTCCATGCTGGCCAAGCACTACGGCATCGGTGCGGAGGGAACCCGATTCTATGACTTCTCCGCTATCGGAAAAATTAAGCCCTACCGCGACGGCTACCGACGGAGTCTGTCTGAGCTGGGCATTTCGGATGCCGATAAAGATGCCGTGGTCGACGAGGCGAAGAAGGCATTTCGTCTCAACCGAGCGATCTTCCATGACCTAGCTGGTGGTCTGGACGACGCAGTGGCGTAGGTTGCGGCGGAGGGCGCGGACTGGAGTGTTGCGACTGTGGCTGTGGGGGTGTGCATTAGCCGATGTACACCACTGCGTTACGGCCGCCCGTGCACTTGATGTTGCCGCCAGCAGGACGGCACCACATGTTGTAGGTCAGGCCAGTCGTTGGGCTGTAGGCCGTGATGGTGCCGGATTCCGCACCAGTGGAATTGCGGTAGCGGACGTAGGCGCTGTGTACATTTCGAACGAACGGATCGCTCGTTGAGGACGTGCCCTTCCATGCGCTGGAGAGGTTGCCGCCAGCCAGGCCCGATGAGCGAGACGAGCCCGAATTACCGGATGAGCCACTCGAATCTTGAACAACCACGGTCTCAGTCTGTGTGACCGGTGGGTTGGGCTGGCTCGAAGCATCGGCAGCGGCCTGTGTAGTGGCAGCCGTCTGTGTGTCGGCCGCAGTTACCGAGTCATCTTTACTCAGGGTGACATAAAGTACCGCGCCAACCAGGCCCAGCAGGACCACGACCAGCACTGAAATGAGCGCAATCATTGCGCCGGAAGTACCTGATCTTTGCTGCGGATACGCCGGGGCTGTGTAAGCGAAAGTTGGTGCCGGCTGCGCAGCGAATTGGGGCTGCGGCTGTGGTTGGGGTTGAGGTGCCTGGTTCGGGTACACGGGGCCGAAAGAACCGGTGGAAGGATTCGAATTGTAGTTGGGGTCTGAGCTGGGGAACTCGTTATGCGACATGCTGGACGTACCAATCACGAGGAGGAAGTGTTCCCCCTGTGATGAGCCCAACCCGCGTAGCGAATGGTGTTCCATCCCCTGGGGACACGGTTAACGGCTTTTATTGTATTACTGGGAAAACTGTAAAGCATGTTAGGAGACGCATGTTGTCCGCAAAATGCGGCAAGGACGGGTTTAGCTAGACCCGAAATGAGGTGGTGAGCTTCAAATGAGGTTGTGACCATCGAGAAACTGCCTAAGTTTATGTCAGTTTCGGCACTAATTTCTGCTTGTTTTTGTCATAAACCTAGTCAGTAACTTGTGAGCCGGCCCAAGACTCCGGGCTGCATATGTGAAACTGGGGCGCGCGTGAAACCCCACGGCCATTTTTCGGCCGTTTCGTTCATGCGCACCCCAGTTTGTTGCGAGGTGTAGCTGGTAGCTGCCTATTGGTTAGCTGCTTAGTGGCTACATCCCCAGGATTTCCTTGAGTTCGGCCTTAATCTGGTCGAGCCGCTCGGCCGCGGCCACGTGCGGAATCGCGGCCGAAGCGACCGGCAGCACGACTTCCAGGTAGCACTTCAGCTTCGGTTCCGTGCCGGAAGGCCGGGCAATGACGCGGTCGTTGGCCTCGGTGAGGATGAGAATGCCGTCAGTAGGCGGGATGTGATAGCTCTCGCCCTTGGCGTCGACCATGTCTAGGCCATCATTCATGTCCGTGACCTGCGTGACCTTCGCTCCGGCCAGCTGTGCAGGCGGGTTGGCGCGCAGAGTGTCCATGCCCTTGGTAATCAGCGACCGGTCCTCGACACGGAAGGTCAACGGGGCGGTCTTGTAGAGACCGTGGGCACGGGCAACATCATCCAGCAGGTCCTGGATGCCAAGACCCTGGCCCTTCAGTCGCGCCACCGCGTCGGCGACACGCACCGCCGCAGATACGCCGTCTTTGTCTCGCACGACTGCCGGGTCAGTGCAGTAGCCAATGGCCTCCTCGTAGCCGAAGACGAGCCCGTCCACACCAGCAATCCACTTAAAGCCGGTCAGTGTAGCGCGATAATTCAGTCCGTGACCTGCGGCAATCTTGCCCAGCAGGCGCGAGGACACAATCGAGTTAGCCATTGTGGCCGGAAACTCTGCGCCCTCATCATTGGTCACGGTCGCAATCCCACGGGCCTCGGCATCCGCAGCGATGACTTCACCCAGAAACGCACCGATGTCATCGCCGGAGAGCTGTCGCCAGCCGCCATCGACGCCGCTGTCCGGAATAGCTACCGAGCAGCGGTCCGCATCCGGATCAGCCGCGATGATGACATCCGCGTCTTCAGCACGTGCCAGCTCAAACGCAAGATCCAGCGCCCCGGCTTCCTCCGGGTTCGGGAACGATACCGTCGGGAACTCCGGATCCGGCGCGAACTGCTTCTCAACCACGCTGACATTCGAGAAACCTGCCGCGTTCAGTGTGCGCACGATGGTCTCGCCACCGACACCATGCATCGGGGTGAGAACAATCTTCGCTGCCTGCTTCTCTTCGCTTGACGACGTCGTTGCGAGCGCAGCCGCCCGTTTCACATAGGCGTCCAGTAGTTCAGGACCAACCTGCTCGACGGCATCGAAGTCACGCGGAACCTCATCAGCTGGTGGAGCAGCGGCAATGGCGTCCGCAATTTGCTTGTCATGGGGCGCGATAATCTGGACGCCTCGGCGGGAATCAGACTCCACCGCGCGGCCACCGAGGTAAACCTTGTAACCGTTGTCCTTCGGCGGATTGTGGCTGGCTGTGACCATAATGCCGGCATCGGCATTGAGGTGGCGTACGGCAAAGGCGGTCACCGGTGTGGGCAGCTGCTGCGGCAGGGCCAGGGCCTTGCCACCGGCTGCGGCGACAACCGCGGCGGCATCGCGGTGAAAATCAGCGGAGCCGTGGCGGGCATCGCAACCAATGACCACGGTGAAGTCATCGCCGACAATGTTCTTCAGATGCGCAACCAGGCCAGCGGTGGCACGGATGACCGTGGCACGGTTCATGCGAGACTGACCAGCGGCAACGACACCGCGAAGACCTGCAGTGCCGAATTCGAGTGGCCCGGCGAAACGGCTTTCCAGCTCGGCAATCGCATCGGGGTTGGCGGCCTTGGCTTCGTCGTAAAGCGAGGAGAGCTCAGCGGCGGTGGCCGAGTCCGGATCGTGGGCGATCCAATCGGTGATGGTGGCTTGTAGCTGTTCGGAGAGCATCGGGGTTAGCCTACTTCAGACCGTCGAGGACAGCGGCGGAGGAAGAAAGGCCCAGGCGAGAGGCGCCAGCGGCGATCATTTCCTCAGCGGCAGCGGCATCGCGGATACCGCCAGAGGCTTTGACTCCAAGGCGGTCGCCCACGGTTTCGCGCATGAGTTTCACGGCGTGAGCGGAAGCGCCACCAGCTGGGTGGAAACCTGTGGAGGTCTTGACGAAGTCTGCGCCTGCGGACTCGGAGGCCTTGCAAGCTGCGATGATTTCCTCATCGGTCAGGGCGGCCGACTCGATGATGACCTTCAGAACCTTGCCCGGAATGGCATCGCGAACAGTCTTGATTTCGGCCTCAAGGTCGTCGAAGCGGTGCTCCTTGGCGAAGGCGATGTTGATGACCATGTCAATCTCTTCGGCACCATCGACCACGGCGCGGGCGGCCTCGGTGGCTTTGACCTCGGCCTTCACCGCACCGGAGGGGAAGCCTACGACAGTGGCGATGTGCAGGCCCTCAGGCACCTCGACTGGGAGCTGCGAGGGGGAGATGCAGATGGAGTAGGTGCCGAGCTTGGCGGCCTCGGCGATAAGAGCCTTGACCTGGTCAGAGGTGGCTTCTGGCTTGAGCAGGGTGTGGTCAATCATCTTGGCAACATCAGCGCGGGAAGTCATGGGAGAAATCAAGTCCTTTCGGAAATTTGGGAGAGAGCGTCAAAGTAGGGAGATGGCGGGCTCGGGGCGGGGAAGTGGCGCCGGCGCGAGCCCGTCAGAAATTTTCTAGGACACGCGATCGAGGATAATCTCGCGCTCGGCTGTCGGCGCGGTGTCGCCGATTTCAATGCCCGGCTCGATGGACTCGAGAGCGCGCTCGAACTTATCCGGAGTTTCAGTGTGCAGCGTGAGCAGCTTCTGACCCTTGACCACCTTGTCTCCCGGCTTGGCGAAAATCTCAATACCGGCAGTGGCCTGCACCGGATCATCCTTACGAGCACGTCCTGCGCCCAAGCGCCAGGAACCAACGCCGAGAGCCAGTGCATCCAGCTTGGTCAGGTAACCGTCAGCCTGCGCAACCACATCGTGCGTGTGAGGTGCCACCGGCAACGCGGCATCCGGATCGCCGCCCTGAGCGCGGATCATCTTCTTCCACGAATCCATTGCGCGGCCGTCCTTCAGAGCCTGCTCCACGTCAGCATCGTGTACGCCGGCCAGCTCCAGCATGTTTCGGGCCAGCTCACAGGTCAGCTCCACGACGTCCGTGGGGCCACCGCCAGCGAGAACCTCCACCGATTCGCGGACCTCGAGGGCGTTGCCGATGGTCAGGCCCAGCGGAGTGGACATGTCCGTTAACAGTGCGCGGGTATTCACGCCCGCGTCGTTGCCCAGGTCAACCATGGTGCGGGCCAGTTCGCGGGCCTGATTCAGATCCTTCATGAAAGCGCCTGAACCGACCTTGACATCCAGCACCAAGCTGGAGGTGCCCTCCGCAATCTTCTTGGACATGATCGACGAGGCAATCAGCGGAATGCAGTCCACCGTCGAGGTGATGTCACGCAGCGCGTAAATCTTCTTATCCGCAGGTGCCAGACCCGCACCGGCTGCTGCGACGACCGCGCCGGAATCCTCCAGGATCTGCATCAAGCGGTCATTCGGAACATCAGCCTGCCAGCCAGGAATGGATTCCAGCTTGTCCAGGGTGCCGCCGGTGTGGCCGAGGCCGCGGCCGGACAGCTGCGGGACGGCCACGCCGTAGGAGGACACCAGTGGGCCCAGCGGCAGCGTGATCTTGTCACCGACACCACCGGTGGAGTGCTTGTCCGTGGTGGGCTTGCTCAGCGATGCGAAGCTCATGGTCTCGCCCGAGTCAATCATCGCCTGAGTCCAATCCACAATTTCGCGACGGTTCATGCCGCGGATAAAGATGGCCATGTTCAGCGCCGCCATCTGTTCATCGCCCACGACGCCGCGAGTGTAGGCGTCAATGACCCAGGAAATCTCTTCCGGACTGAGTTCACCGCCATCACGCTTTACCTTGATGACGTCAACTACATCGAACTTTTCAGCCATTGTTCGCTCCTTTTATAGGCGATTGTGCTTAGCGATATTGGTCTTGTGAACTCTGCTGATTCCGATTATCATCAGCACTAGAACAAATGTCAATAGTTAACTTTCCATTTGTACCCACATAAGTATGTTTGCATAAACACCTCGCACAGGCTCGGGGAGGGAGAGCACAATGTCCCACATCTCAGACGAAGAACTACTGGCTAAGGCCTACGCAGCCACGGAAAACTCGTACGTCCCCTATTCAGGTTTTCCGGTCGGTGCCGCACTTCTGCTTGACGACGGCACGGTGGTCACAGGCTGCAACGTGGAAAATGCGTCCTATGGGTTGACCAACTGCGCAGAGCGCACAGCCGTGTTCCGCATGGTCGCGGAGCACGGCGGCAACCATAAGATTGCGGCCTGTGCCATTGTCGGGCGAAAGGCGGCACCGTGCCACCCCTGTGGTGCCTGTCGGCAGGTCCTGCACGAATTTGGGTGCAAGCGTGTCATTGTGGAATCCGAGCGCCCGGAAAATGGTGGTTTAGGCGCTCCGGCCAGCATCGACTTCGAAAAAATTCTCCCTTACGCCTTTGGTCCCGAGGACCTGTAGGCATCATCACCACAGCCTCTTTTATCAAGAAAGAAGACCTTAGTCATGGATAGACTGCAAGGCTTACTGGGCATCATCCTCGTCATCGGATTTGCCATTGCTATCTCAAAGAACAGGAAAGCCATTAACTGGCGCACGCTCGGCGTTGGCCTGCTGCTGCAAGCGGTGTTCGCGCTGGTAGTGCTGAAGTGGGAACCCGGCTTCCAGGCGTTGAAGAGCGTCGCCGGTGCCATTGAGAAGATGATCGACTTTACAAATGAGGGCACCTCATTTGTCTTCGGTAATCTTTTCGACGGCACGGGGAAAAACTTCGTCTTCGTGCTCAACGTGCTGCCAGTGATCATCTTCCTGGGCGCAGTCCTCGGTGCCCTCTACTACCTGCGGGTAGTGCAGTACTTCGTTGAGTATGTCGGGTCCGCACTGAAGTTCATTATGGGAACCTCGAAGGTAGAGTCCGTCTTCGCTTCCACGGTGATTTTCCTCGGGCAGTCGGAGGCTCCGCTCGTCGTTAAGCCGTATATTCCGAAACTGACCAAGTCGGAGCTGTTCGCATGTATGTCGGGCGGTTTTGCTTCGGTGGCCGGATCGACGTTGATTGGTTACTCCCTGCTCGGTGCGCCATTGGAGTACCTGCTGGCGGCATCGGTAATGAACGCGCCGGGCTCGCTGCTGATTGCGAAGACTTTCTGGCCGGAGACGGAGGAATCCGATCTGGATGCGTCGGTGAAGGATGTCCGCGACACTGAGTCGAAGAACGTCATTGACGCGCTAGGATCGGGTGCGTTGGCCGGCGGTCGTATCGCTGTGGTTGTGGCATGTCTGTTGATTGCGTTCATCGCTGTGATTGCGATGCTGTCGGCCATGATTGGCGGCATCGGCGGCTGGTTCGGTCAGGAAAACTGGTCACTGGAGGGGCTGTTCGGCCTAATCTTCGCGCCGATTGCCTGGTTGATTGGTGTGCCGTGGGAGAACGCAGGGCTGGTCGGTAGCTTCATTGGTGAGAAGACGATTCTGAACGAGTTCGTCGGCTACACCTCGTTCTCGGAGCACGTCGACTCGCTGGATCCGAAGTCCATCATGTTGGCGACCTTCGCCCTGGCTGGCTTCGCCAACCTGTCTTCCATTGCAATTCAGATCGGTTCCTTCGGTGCGCTATCGCCGGAGCGTCGCGGTGAGATTGCCAAGAACGGTCCGCTGGCGCTGATTGCGGGTCTGTGCACCAACCTGCTCAACGCTGCAATTGTGGGTGTGATTGCGCTATAGCTAGGTGCTTGCTGTGTGGTTAGTTACTGGCCCTGCTAGTCGATCTTCTGGAATGGATCGGTAGCAGGGTCAGTCTCAGCAGCGGGCTGCGAGGAAAAATCTTCAGTTGCTTCTGCTGGCATTTTATCCAGGCGGTCGGGTTCCTCAGTTCGGAATTCGGCCGCCTGCTTTTCTAGATTCTGATGGATTTTCTGCTCGCCCTCGGCGGCCGCGGTAGCTCGGGGTGGAAGCTGGATGTATCGCTCTGCGGGCAGGCCGGCGCGCAGTTGGCGCATCCTCTCAACCTCGGCATCCAGCTTGAAGCCGAAGACCACGACGACATTAATGCCCCAAAGTGCAGTCATGAGAGCAATGACGGCACCCATGGCGCCGTAGGGGTTTGAAGCCGCAAAGTTGAACAGGTAAAGCTGCAATGCCTTGCCAATACCCAGCGAGCTGATAATTGCCAGTGCCGAACCGGTACTGAGCCAGCGGAATTTGCGCATGCGCACATTCGGTGTGAAGTAGTACAGCGAGCCAATCAGAATCATCGACATGACGATAATGACCGGCCAGCGCAGCCAACTCCAGACGGAGATGCAGAAGTCAATGACCTGTCGCGTGGTCGATTCAATACCCAACGGGCGGGCAACCGGTTCGACGATGGTGATAACTAGCTGGTCATTGACAACAATCGCAATGAGCAGTACCACCGTGCCAATGAGCAGCAATAGCGTAATGGCGACCATGAGCAGGTGGTAGCGAATAAGCGTGCGGCCTTCGGATACGCCATAGATGGAGTTACCCGTGCGCGAAAATGCGCGCGTGTAGGCCGACGACGAAATCAGCGCAAAGACAATACCGATAGTCAGTGCGACGAGACCGCCCGTGGCGGAGCCGATAATCGTTGAGATGACATTGCGAATCGGTTCGGCATACTCAGCTGGAATGTAGCTGCGGATGAAATCCTCGGTCAGTCGGTTGAGGTCATCGGTGTAACCGGACAACATCAGCGTGGCAATTGAGTAAATCGCAAGCAGTGCGGGTGCGAAGGTTAGCACCGTGTAGTAAGTCAACTTCGCGGCGGCGTCGAAACCGAGCTCCAAGAAAAACTCGATACCCGCACGCTTGAGAGCGTAGAGCGCTCCTTTCCACCCCACGGGTGGCAACTTCTTCGCGGACTGAGCAAAAGATGCGTCCGCCGACTCGTAGGCCTGGAGTGTGTGCTTGATCTGCTGTGCTGGTGACACCTAAAGAATCGTCCTCTCCGACCGGACAGCGGCTGCAACATATATGCGGACATCTGCGCTCGCTTAAGTCTATCGGTCGAAGAGGGCAGAGACGCTTCTCGGGCCCGGGTGTCAGTTCTTTGTACTGATGCGTCCCGAGACAGCTAATCCGTGGCAGAGGGAGGGGTGGAGCTAGTGGGTGAGTCTGGCGAGCCCGGTGAGTCCGATGAGTCGAGCGAAAGTAGGCGCTCGGCGGTGGCATCGTCAATGACCAAGTGAGTGGCCAACTTTGTTCGAAGGGCCACATCGATAGCCTCGGCCTTGTGTGCGCCACCGGCCACAAGTACCCGAGTGGGGATCCGGCGCAGGTCAGAGAGGCTGATACCTACCGTGCGGGCATCGACCTCTGGCAGCGCAATGCCACCGTCCGGGCGGTAGAAGCGTGAGCAGGCATCGCCCACTGCGCGCTCCACGAGTAAGTCCTTTTCGGTTGCCGACAGCTGCCCCAAGTTCAAGGCCAGTGAATCATGGTCGACTGCGCCGACAGTGAAAACGGCAATGTCCACCGTCCGGCCAAGCGCCAATACGCTGGCGATGAACCGATCCTGTTCCACGATGCGCTTGGTCTCGACCGAATCGAAAATCACCGGCAGCGGCAATGTGCGGGCATAGGCATGGAAAGCGTGGCAGAACCCGCCAATAGTGCGGATGTCATTCGTCGACTTATCGGAATGACTCATTCCGCCCTTGAGCTGCACAATTTCCACGCCCGAGACATCCTTGGACTTCAGTTGCGTGGATACGGAGTACATGGTCTTACCCCACGAAACACCGAGAAGGGTACCGTCGACCACCAGCTCGTCGAGAAGCTCGGCGCCCACACGCCCCAACTCGCGGAGCAAGACCGCGTTGCCAGCGCGTGCCGGTTGCGCCAGGCGCACATCGTTGAGCTGGTAGCGATCCCGCATCTGCGTCGCGGTCTCTGAGGCTTCCTCGCGCGGGTCGTGGATTTCAATGCGCACGTAACCGCGCTCACGGCCAAGGTTGAGCAGTTTAGAGACCGTTGGGCGGGAAACCCCGAGTTCGGTTGCAACCTGAGACTGTGTGAGCCCCTCGCCGTAATAGAGCTTGACGGCGGTGAGTGCTTGGATGTCGCGGGTGTCCACAGCGGCCTCCTCCAGCAAGAGCACTTAGTAAGCGCACTTGTAACAGGAACCTCGCTTGATTGGGACCCTGCCCGACTTGGTCATCGGGAAAGCGTGCGCCTCACCTGTGATTTTAGTTCTACGTTTGCAAAAACAAAAAGTCAGCTTTTGCATTTGTAGTAAACGGTGAGGCGTTTGCTGTCCCCGGAGGCTGCGGAAGGCATCGGAGAGCCCGGAAAGCATCGGAGGATAAGGCAGCGCAGGTTGGGTTCCCGCAGAATTACCAGATATTCACGCGCTCATTCGGCTCACGCCACATGCCGTCCCCCGCTGAAGTGCCGAAGGCCTCATGGAACTCATCGATGTTGCTGGCAATGACGTTGCAGCGGAACTCCGCCGGCGAGTGCGGGTCAATGGCAAGCAGCTGACGTGCAAACTCCGGACGAATCTTGGAACGCCAGACCAGTGCCCACTGCTTGAACAGGTCACGGTAGGTCTCGGGGGTGTCCTCCAACCCGAGTTCCTTTCCGCGGGCAGCGAGGAAACGGCGGAAAGCGACGACAGCAATACCAAGCCCGCCCAAGTCACCGATGTTCTCTCCCAGGGTGAAGCGACCGTTGACACCGGGCAGGTCAGCGCCCTCCTCGGCCTGCTCGCGCAGAGCCTGCGGAACCAGGCCCTCGTACTGGTCCACCAGTGCGGAGGTCAGCTTCTCAAAAGCTGCGCGATCCTCATCGGTCCACCACTGGTGAAGGTTGCCGTGACCGTCATACTGCGAGCCCTGGTCATCAAAACCATGACCAATCTCGTGACCAATAACCGCACCGATGCCACCGAAGTTCTCCGCCGGGGAAGCGTCCGGTGAGAAGAACGGCGACTGCAAAATCGCAGCCGGGAACGTGATGTCATTGACCACCGGATTGTAGAAGGCATTGACCGTCTGCGGAGTGCCATGCCACTCATCACGATTGGCCGGGGTTCCCAGCTTTGCCACCTCATAATCATGCGCAAAAGCGCTGGCAGCGCGAGCATTGTCCATCAGTGAATCCCCGAGCTCCATCGCCGAGTAATCACGCCAACGCTCCGGGTAGCCAATCTTGGCCTTAAACAGCGACAGCT
Source organism: Corynebacterium sp. LK31 (assembly GCF_014335015.1). Classification (NCBI taxonomy): domain Bacteria; kingdom Bacillati; phylum Actinomycetota; class Actinomycetes; order Mycobacteriales; family Corynebacteriaceae; genus Corynebacterium; species Corynebacterium sp. LK31. The sequence goes on from NZ_PDGW01000022.1 coordinate 85,403, forward strand.
TCTCCAGCGCCCGCTCCTGTGTCGCCTTCGTCATCCACGGCAGCTTCGAAATTCGCTCCCGGTACGCCGCCAGCAGGTAGTCCACCAGTTCCAGGACCTGCTCCTTGTACTCCGGAGGGAAGTGCTTTTCCGCATACAGCTTGCCGACGTCATGTCCAACCGCCCCGTCCGCAAAGGCAACACCACGCTTCCAGCGTGCACGCTGCTCGGTCGAACCCTGCAGGGTGCGGCCGTAGAAGTTAAAGCTCTCCGCAGAGAAGTCATCCGACAGGTAGGCGGCGCGCTGGTGGAGGACGCGCCACAGTGCCCACAGGCGCAGATCTGCCAGGTCAGTGTCCTGCCACAACTTGCTCAAGTGCTCGAAGTACGACGGCATCATCACCACGATGGTGTCGATGGCAGTCTGGTTCGTCTCATTGACACCGGTGGCCGCGAGCCACTCCGCGACCGGGAAGCCGGTGGGGAGGTCAGAAATGGCCGTCTTGTTATAGGTCTTCAGTGCATCGCGGGTATCGACCACATTCCAGTGACCAGCGGCAATACGCTTTTCAAAAGCCACGATGCGCGCCGCCGCAGCGGCCGGGTCCACCAACTCGAATGCAGCAAGCGCGGTGGAGAGGTTCCCCGCGCCGTCGTCATGCGAGGAGAGAAGCTTCAACATAGCGGCAACATGCTGCTCATAGGCAGCGAGGGTGTCGGCGTGACCAGGCTCGCGGTAGTAAGCCTCATCCGGGAGGCCGAGGCCCGACTGCAACAGATAGAGAGCATCCAGGTCCGAGCCGGAATCCTTCTCTACCCAGTACCCGAGCGCACCACCGACACCGAGGCGGTCGAGGCGGCCGAGCGCCAACGCCAGCTCATGCGCGTTCTCGGCGGAGGCAATCATTTCTAGATCCTGCGCGAGAGGAGCTGCGCCGGCGTTATTAATAGCGGCTTCGTCCATAAAAGAGTTGTACAAGCGAGCGACGCGGGAATTCGGATCCGCATCGGCGGCAGTGGTGATGAGCTCGCGGACGTTTTCCTCCGCCTCATCCCGCAGCTTGTAAAAGGCGCCATCGATGGGGCGGTCAGCCGGGATGACGTGATTGCTAATCCACCCACCGTTGGTGGCCAAGTAGAGGTCGTCCTGCGGGCGAGGAGTTGTTGAGAATTGGGACGTTGCGGACTGGGTCTCAGTATTAGTGCTATTTGTCATGCCGCCAGTCTAGGGGCAAGGGCGGATTGAAGCTGTGACTGGAGGGGTGGAATAAGTTTAGGCTTACGAATGGGGCTGAAGTGGTTTAGGGGGTAAGGTGCAAACCATGAAATTTCTTCCACTTTCCGCGAACGCGGTGTTGAAGCGACGCCCGGGACGCGCCACTTTGGCAAGTATCGTGGCCGTTGCGCCGCTGACCTTGGGTGTTATTGCACCGGCAGACGCACAAACACAGGACGCATCTGCACACTCCAACCAGTCCGCTGCTGATTCCAAGGGGTCGCTCGACTTTTTGACTGTTCAGGAGTCGCAGGGCTCTGATGCCAACGGTTCCTCAACTGGTTCGGCTACCAGTGCATCGTCGAACTCGGCGCGCACCGGCTTCCACATGGGGCCGACCGGTGTGGACGTCTCCAAGTGGCAGCGCCCAGGTGGTGTCGCGCTGAAGTGGGACGAGGTCGCAGCCAGCGGCCAGAAGTTCGCTTTCATCAAGGCCACTGATGGTGTCGAAGGCGACCAGAAGTACTTCCTCGAGGACTCCATCGCCGCAGCTAAGGCCGGTCTGTACGTGGGCAGCTACCACAAGGCGCATCCGGATCGCTCCGCAACCGAGCAGGCCGATCAATATGTGGAAGCACTGCAGCAGCGCGATGAGCAAATCTCCACGGACAAGACATTGCCACCTGTGCTGGACATCGAGCTGGACAACGGCCTCAACCCGACCCAGCTGCAAAAGTGGACCAAGGACTTCCTCGAGCGCGTCGAGGAAAAGACCGGCGAAACCCCGATGATTTACACCTACCGTTGGTTCTGGCAGAACCCAATGGGTAACTCGACCGACTTCACCGACTACCCGTTGTGGCTCGCCGCCTACCAAGACAGCGCTCCGACCTCGCTGCCGGGCGGTTGGGAGAGCATGACCTTCTGGCAGCGTTCCTCCACCGGCCGCATCGATGGCATCCCGACCATCGTCGATGAGGATGTCTTCAACGGCACCGAAGCCGAGCTGCAGCAGCTGGCTGCTGCTCACTAGTGATGTGTTGTGGGGGGCTGGGAACAGGCTAAAACTTCGTCCGCCCCGCACGCCACGCAATCAACGCAGGCAGGAGTTTGTCGACGTCGTCGACGACGATAAGCGCATCGAGAAGCTCCGGCCGCACAAAGCCCGCATCCACAACATTGCGCAGTAGCACCAGCAGGGGCTCCCAGAAGCCCGAAGGTCCCAGCAACGCCACCGGCTTGGCATGAATCCCCAGGTGCTGCTGGGTCCACACCTCGAAGAACTCTTCCAGCGTGCCCGCACCGCCGGGGAGCGCAACAAAAGCATCGCCGAGTTCATACATGCGCGACTTTCGATCGGCCATAGTCGCAACAGTTTCCAGGTGAGTCAGCCGCGGATGGGCGATTTCCTTCTTGACCAGGACCTCGGGGATGACACCGGTGACACTGCCGCCGTCGTCAAGCGACGCGTTAGCAACCGTGCCCATAAGACCAATCGCCGCGCCACCGTAGACGAGCTCCACCCGATTTTCCGCGAGTGCCTGGCCGAGGCGTTCGGCGGTGACGCGCCAGGCGGGGTCGTTGCCGAAGCCAGAGCCGCAGAAAACAGTCAGCGACGATAGTGCGCGCTGTGGCTGCTCACGGCCAGCGGCAAGCTGGGGCAGCTCTTCGCGGAGCTTCGGCAGCGTGGTTTCGACCAGCATGGGCGCGATTCTCCCGGTCGGTAGCCAGGGATCGAGCCAGCGTACCTCTTCGATTTCGGCGTGAGGCTGAACGTTCACCAGCTCATCGGTGAACTCACCGACATAGCGCACATGGTGGCCGACGACCTCGAAGCCCGCCTCGTTGGCAGCGGCTGCACGGGCAATATTCCACGGACGCAACTGCGATAGCTCGATGTCCACGCCGAGCTCCTCGGAGACCTCGCGAGCGGCGGTGACCTCCGGGTGATCGACGGATTCACCCGGCTCGAACTTGCCGCCGGGCAGCATGAACGTATCCGTGCCCCGCTTACGAACGCACAAAACCCGCCCCACCGGGTCAGTCACAACCATTGCGGCGACAACGATGGAACGGGTTTGTGCAGTCACTCGGGCTCCTTAGGTGAAGGACGCACCGAGGCTCCTTCGCCTAGGGATCCTTCACAATCATCTTCCCGGGCGAGTATAGACCCGAGCGAGTGATATCTTCATACTCAATTTCGGCGACATCCGGCTTGACCTTGTCCTTATTCGGACGCGGCGAGAGCTTCTCGACGGAACCCCAGTCGCGGCGCCAGTCGTTCTTGAGGTAAGTCGGTACGGACGTAGCCTCATTCACAGCGTCGGAGAATCCGAGCGGACCACCGCCATCGACCGACTGCCAAACATCTGCGCCGACGACCTTCAGACCACGGTCCGGAGTGATGCGGTACTCCGGAAGCTCTGCGACACCGGCGTAGTGGTCGAACGGACGCTGGCACGGGAACTGGAAGGCAACCGGCCAGTCCGGGATAGTCGCAGTTTCCGGCGAAATGACATCGGTCATTGGCTGCAGCTCGGCCAGGCGAGGAGGGGTCAGTGCCAGCCACTGATCCTCGGAGACATCGTTGTCCTCCGCGACCAGGCGCACAGCGGTGGCTCCCTCTGGGATCTCCTCGGTCAGGAAGCGCAGGTTACGCCAGGTCGGAGCAGGGCCGATATCAATCGGCTCCGCCTCGGAGAGAACCTCGAAGCCATCCTCGTCGCCGCCCTCGCGACCGTACTGTGCCACCAGCTTGCGACCCTGCTGAGCCACACCGTTGATGTCGTGGTGGAAGATACGGCCGGCCGCCGATACGGCGATTAGCGGGTGGTCCTCATCAATCTCAGGCAGCTGGAACCAGGAAGTTTCCAGGTTTGCGGGACGCTGAATGTCCTCGGAGTAAGAGCCGAGCACCGGCACCTTATCCGGATCCAAGCCAAATGGCAGCTCGACCTGCGAGCCGTTGACACCCTTGTCGGCGCGCTTGCCGCCGTCGGTGCCTGACGCGGAACCGCCCTCAACTGTGGCTTCCGGATCAGTAGACTGATCATCAGTGTCGGCAGTACTTGCCTGGCTCTGGCTGGTGTCCACAGCTTCGGCCTTCATGTTTGACGGAACGCCGTTCGGGTCGAAGCCACGGTTCTTACCGCCACCGCGCAGCGATTCCGCCAGCGGCTTGCCATCGACGGTATTCAGGAAGCCATCGTTCGGATCGGTTTCCATCAGCACATCGCTCGCCAGATTACATGTCTGACCAGCCAAGGAGCGGATATTGCCCGCGGCGACCGAGTATGCCGGGTACTGCGACACTGCGCCCTTGCCCAGTGAAGCCACCATGAACATCGTCACCAGCAGCGTCGTCACCGCAATCGGGGACGATGCAACTGCATTGATGCGGCGTGCGCGTGCCGACTTTTCCTGCGACTTCGGCTTGGTGCGGAACTCCTGGACGAAGTTCATTACGGCACCAGCCAGCAGCAGTAGCAAGGCCAGAGCCAATACTGCTGAACCCAGCTGGTGGCCGCGCAACTGAATGGTCTTGTCGAACCACGGCACACCGTAGGACGACACATACCACCAGCCGTTAATACCCATCAGCGAGAAAGCGAGGATGAAGGTGATACCACCGGCAAAGAACAGCTGATTGCGTGGGTTACCTGCTACCCAATGGCTAATGGCCATGGCGGCAAGTGCTGCCAGGGAAGCCGCGATGCCCGCGTACACGCCGAAGTGGTGCGTCCACTTTGTCGGCGTGAAGGTCAGGAAGAACATGGTGCCGATGAACATGAACACCAGACGTGCCGACGGGCCGGCCAGAGCCCCCGGAACGGTGCGGTGACGAAGCAGCGCGGCAATCGTGATGGTCAAGCATGCCAGTGCAATCAGAACCGGGAAACGACGCGGGAAGGCGCCGTCGACGGACTGCAGCACCAGCCAGTAGTAGCGGACGTACTCGTTGTACCAAGGCTCCGACGGGCCGATGATGCTGCGGACGCGAATGGACTCGCGGACCGTGGCCAAAGTCTGGTCGCCGAAGACACCGACCAAGATCGCGGTGCCCGCAGCCAGGAACGGTGCAATCTGCATTAGTGGGGCCTGCCAACCACCACCGAGAGCCTTATGGCGCTCAACGACAATGCGCACCAGCATCGGGATGCCTGCGAGCAGGGCGGCAACTGCCATTAGACCCGTTGGGCCCGAGCCCAGTGCCAGCGTGGCGATAACCACTGCGACTGCAGCTGGCAGCAGGCGTCGAGTCAGAATTGCGCGCTCAATGAATACCCAGGTCAGCAGGGATCCCAGAGCAATGACCGGCTCCGGGCGCAGTCCGTTGTTGTACGGCAGCCAGAAGGCCAACAGCACACCAGCAGCAGACCAGTAGGCCACCCGGCGCTGGGCAATCTTCTCGCCGAGGCGTGGGATAACCATTCGGGAAATAATGAACCACACCAGCAGTGCGGACAGCAGCGCCGGTAGTCGCATCCACAGTGACGAGGTGGACACCTTCACCATCAGCGACAGCAGGTCGTAGTAGGGGCTGCCGAACGGTGACTCAGGAGCGCCGAACCAACGGTAGTAGTTCGCCATGTAGCCCGACTCGTCGGAGACGCGCGCCATGGTGAAGATGTAACCGTCATCGGAGGTGTTGCCACCGATGAAGTGCCAAACAACCAAAATCGTGCCAACCAGGATGTCCAGCGGAGTCGGCTTCAACGCACCGCGCTTGAACAGCGGAGTGAAGGGGGAACCGTCGATACGGTCAATGCGAGCCAACGCGACCAGGGAAGCCAGCGTCAGAAGCAGACCCAAGTACATGACGATGTACTTCACCACTGTCGGGTGTGAGGTGTAGCGGGAGTCGATGTTCATGTGGACATCGAGTCCATCGGCTACGGCCTTGGCCGCGTCGCCGTCAGCGGGCAGGTCAGTGTAGATACCGGTGACCTGCGGACGGTAATCGCCCTGTGTGGTGGCGGTGAGCTTCTCACCATCTGAGTTCTTGGCGCCGTCGATGTTGACGGTGGTTTTGTGCTCGGTGGAACGGATTTCCAGGATCCTGCCCTTGTTTGCGGCAAGCTCCTTCTTATCCAGGCTCATCACCACGCTGTCGCGCAGAATGACGTCGAGGCCGTCCTTGCCCGAACGCACCATCAGACCCCGTTTGGTCGGCTTATCCGCGGTCGGGGGGATAGTCGACAACAGGGTTGTCCGCTTGTCGGAAAGTTCATCCGTCAGGGACAGAGGCAGATCGACGCTCAGATCCAACGGTGCCTGCGCCATAAGCGGTGCATCCACTGAGTTCAGTGTGTCGCGCTGAGGCCAAGACACGGAGGACTGAGTATTCACGACCGGGAGGAACGGTGTGATGACAAAGCAAATGAAACCGACGATTCCAGCGATAATCGCTGTCCAACGAGTCAGTGTCGTAGGAGAGGGGCCGTCCATAGGCGGTCTCTCCACGCGGTCGATGGTCACTTCGGGTGAGCCGTCGACACTTTCTTTGATTTCTTTAGTTTCGGCAGTCACAAGGAAAGATACTACGGTAATTGGCGTTTTTCTTTGAGTTTGCAACGCGAAAGTTACATCACAGTTTCCACATTAGTAACAGGAATCACGTTTATAGCAGGGGATAGCCGCCCAATACCTACTTGCCAATACCTACTTGCGAACCGCCACTACGAACGGGCCGACCTGGTTTAGCTCCCAGTGCTTCTCAAATGCAGAGCGGGCAAAATTCAGGCTCCGGAAGACCACATTCGGATTGTTCGGATAGATATCATCCGCGATGTCCAACGTCAGTGGAGCGGCATCCTCGCCATCAGGTGTCTCAACCTCGCCCCGCAGCACAATGGCATCCGGTCCGCGCCACGGCGTTTCATCCATGGCCTGCACGAGCTCATCGGGGTCGCGAATCTCCGACCATTCCTCCAATGCCTGATTACGGCGGTCGAACTCACCCAGAGGGTTAGCGTAGTGGCTGGTCAGCGCCTGGAATCCGTACCAGGGATAGAGTGCTTGGAAATTCTTCTCATCCGTCAGCACCACTGTCTGGGCCGGATCGAGCCCGGCCTCCTTCAGCGTTTGGTCCACCGCTGAGTACCACGCCCCGGCATTCGGTGGGAAGCGGTCCGCGCGCTCGCCGTTACCGTCGGTGTCGGTATGCGCCAAGTCGATGGCACCATGCAACTTATTCGGAATCGACTGCGCGTAGCCAATGCCCGCCAGCAGCAAGACTGCCGCCATTACCGCGGAGACACGCTTGGCAATGTGAGCTGGTGCCGCCTGCGGCCAATACTTCTCGATGCCGTTGAGACGGGCGTCGGCAAGCGCGACCACACCAGCCGCAATCAACATGAACGTAATCGGTGCGGTGAGGCGAAACCCCAGCAGCGTGCGTCCGAGCAGCGTCGCCACCATCGAGGCCACTACCCAGCCATAGAGCACCAGCGTGCCCAAGCCGAGCGCGCGCGCATCCGGCTCTGTGGCGCTGACCAGCATGCGCACGACACCGATGAAACACAGCACACCGATCACGCTGGCGGCGAGCATCGGCAAAGGCAGCTGCGCACCCTCCGGCGGCAGGTAATGCGTCGCTGTCGCGCCCGAGCGCGGTGCCCCCGTCGCAACCGCCAGCATGTACGGACCCCACACCGTCGCCGCAATCAGCATCGATCCCACGCCCATAATGATCAGGCGCACTACGGGAATCCACGAGCTTGACGACGTCCACGCGACCACGGCCAACACGACCACAATAAGCGCGCCTACGGCAGTGTAAAGAGTGTAGAAAGTCGCAGAAATACCCAGGAAGACGAGTACGCCAAACATGGCGGACCAAGCGCCGGTGAGACCGCGCCAGGCCATCACGGTCATCGCCGGAAGACCCATAGCAACGACTGCGGCGTAGGGCTCATCGGCGACAGTGGCCAGGGCGACGGCCGTGGTTGTCAGCGCAATGCCAGTGGCTACTGGCAGGGAGCCACTCAGGCGTTGCCACACCGGAACCAAAACACAGCCAGCAGCGGCGAGTGTCATCAACGCCCAGGGCTGGAAAACCTCCCAGCCGGCAATGCCCAGGATATTGGCCAGGCGTCCGCCCAGGAAGAACCAACCAGCTGGGTAGAAAGACGGGATGTCGATGTACGACATGTCATGCAGGCCAGGCTCCGAGGCCATCCTGGTGAGGTACTCAGTGCGGAACTCCTGGTCGACGGACAGACCGTCCAACCACAGCCTGGTCGAGCCCAGCGGGAGGCCGACGGCAGAGACCACCAAGATGGCCGGTGACATGTAAGCCATCAGATACGTCAACCACGTTAGCCACCGGGGGCGATTATCTTTGCCCTTGGTGGCGAAGAAATACAGCAGGACGGTGGTGAGCGTCAGCGTGATGACAATCAGCGCTGTTGCGACTGCCCTGGTCAGCTGCGAGCCGCCAAAGGCCGGCAGCGACAGGCGGTGGAACACAAACCAGGACGCTAGAGCGATAACCGAACCGCCCACAAGCGCTGCGAACAGGTAGGTCAGAGCAGCCTTGAGGGAGAGCTGGTCATCGTTGAAGATCTCATAGCGATCTTCGTCGACCAGCTCACTGTAGGATCGTGCGCCCGTTGTGTTGGCGCTAGTGTTGTCGGCACCCGTGGTGTCAGCGCTCGAGGTTTCGGCCTGCTTGTCTACCATGCCCTCAAGTTTTGCACAGGAACCGGACTCCGACGAACGGCGGAGCTAAAGGTGGGTACGTCAGCCCGTCAAGCCCCGCTGAGTTCTATCGAGTCCTTCGAAACCCGCTCTTAAATCGGCAGCTTCTTGAAGATCGGGCGCGGAATGTGCTTCAGCACCATCATCACCAGCTGGAATGCCGGCGGAGCCCAGACCAATGTCTTACCGGCCTCGACGGACTTCACCGCGAGCTTGGCGACATCTTCCTTGTTCACAGTCAGCGGGGCCTCGTCCACGTCAGCGGACATACGGGTACGGACCTGACCAGGGCGGATAACCAGGGTCTTGACGCCGTACTCCTCCAGGGCCTCGCCCAGGTTCAGGTAGAAACCATCCAGGCCGGCCTTGGTGGAACCGTAGACAAAGTTGGAGCGGCGCACGCGCTCACCAGCGACGGAGGACATGGCAATGAACTGGCCATGACCCTGCGCCTTGAACTTCTGACCAACCAGAACACCCATCGACATCGCGCCGGTGTAGTTGATGTTCGCAGCCAGGACGGCCTTGCGCTGGTTCTGCCAGAGCTCCTCGGCGTCGCCAAGCATGCCAAACGCGACGATGCAGATGTCCACGTCGCCGTCGGCAAATGCCTTATCGACGACCTCCGGGTGGGAGTCGAAGTCCGTTGCGTCGAAGTCGAGGGTGACCACCTCGGAAGCGCCGGCGGCCTTCATTTTTTCAGCGGAGGCCTCGCGCAGCGGATCGTTCGGCAGGGAAGCCAGGATGACCTTGGCCGGGCCCTTCTTCAGGAACTCGGCGGTAATGGCCAGACCGATTTCACTAGTGCCGCCGAGCAGCAGGATGGACTGGGCAGCGCCTACAGCATTAATCATTGGGGCTTAAATCCTCTCGGTTCTTTTAGTGCAGTTCCAGTCGACGCGACATGTCAGAGGCGAAGACACCGTGTGGGTCAATCTCATTGCGGGTGTCCAGCCAGCTCTGCATCTCGGGGTACATCTGGTGGAAGTTAGCGGCGGAAGTGCGCGACTCCTTGGCCAGGTAGAGGCGGCCGCCGAACTCCATGACGCGCTTATCCAGATCATCGAGGAAGGCGCCGAGACCCGGCTTGATCGGGAAGTCCACGCAGACGTTCCAACCCGGCATCGGGTAGGACAGCGGAGCGCGGTTACCCTCGCCGAACAGCTTGAATACGTTCAGTGCCGAGTAGTGGCCGGAGCGCTGGATATCGCGGACAATCTCCTTGAACGGCTCGACGGCCTCGCGCGGAACAACGAACTGGTACTGCAGGAAGCCCTTGGAGCCATATCCTCGGTTCCACTCGCCGATGAGATCCAGCGGCTGGTAGAACTGCGTGAGGTTTTGCACCTGGTTGCGGTAGGTGCCGGACTTCAGCCACCACAGCTCACCAATGCTGATCATGGTCAGCTTGTTCATGGTGAAGGACGGGAAGATATCCGGCACAGTCACCAGCTGTGGAGCGTTGAACTTCAGCGGATCTTTGGCCAGCTTCGGGGCGTATTCCTCCAGCTGAGCCAAGGTTGCCAGCGAACCGCGGGAAATTGCGGCGCGTCCCAGCTTCGGCTCCGGTGAGATGGCGTCGAACCACGCGGAAGAGTAGGTGAAGTTCTCCTCGGAGCCATCGGAGTGGAACTCGATGGTCTCGTCCAGAGTGTGGGTCATGTCGCCGTCGGCGATGAAGTAGGCTGTCTCGGTCTTGGTCATCTTGATCCGAGCGCGGACAATAATGCCGGTCAGGCCCATGCCGCCGACGGTTGCCCAGAACAGCTTGCCGTCCGGGTCGTCTGCAGAGCCCTCCGGCTCAAGGTGCAGGATACGGCCGTCAGCGACCAGCAGCTCCATCGACAGCACGTGGTTGCCGAAGGAACCTGCGGAGTGGTGGTTCTTACCGTGAATATCCGGACCAATGGCACCACCGATAGTGACCTGGCGAGTTCCCGGCAGCACCGGCACCCACAGGCCGTAGGGCAGTGCGGCCTTCATCAGCTGGTCCAGCGTGACACCGCCGTCGACATCAACAATCGCCGACTCCTGGTCAATGGAGTGGATCTTGTTGAGCTTCTGCATGTCGATGACCAGACCGCCCGAGTTCTGGGCGGGGTCGCCGTAGGAGCGGCCCATACCGCGGGCAATTACACCGCGGCGCAGGTGGGCAGGCTTGTCGGAGTTCTGGTCTGCGACAGCCTTGACGGCGTTAACGATTTCATCCAAGTCCGGCGTCGACAGCACCTGGGACTTAGCGGGGGCGGTACGACCCCAACCGGTCAGGGTCCTGGCTTCTGTGTGTACGGCTCCGTAGGCACCGTTCGAAGCATCGGTGCTGGACTTGCCGTTAGTGTTAGTGGACATCAAGGCTAGGCTACCCCTTTGCACTGGCTCCGTCGCCCGTGACGCTCCGAGGTGTTGGTCACGCTTGGGGCCGCGCACGGGTCGTCGGAAAGCGAGCGAAATGTACGGAGAGGCTATAGATCCATAATTTTTCGGATCTCTTCCGGCAGCATTTCCTGCGAGGTGATCTGCGGGCCGTCGTACGCCTCAAGTGCGCGGTAGACCTGTGCGCGCTCTGCGCTGTCGAGGATGGGCAGCTCCTCGGCGAATAGCATGACCATCTGGTTCGACAGCGGGGTGTTGGTGTACTCGGCGGCCATGTTGATGGTTTCGCGCGGCTTCTTCTTGAAAAAGTCGAACATGCGATAAAGGCTACCCCGCTTCGAATCCGTCACTCGCGATACCATCAACCTCATGATGTCCACGCCTGCTGCTACTCCGCAGACCCTTGCCGTATGTAGTTCCACATCGCCCGTTGTCATTTGGCATGTGGAGCTCTCGCCGTCCTTTGCAGGGGAGAGGTTGTCGGGTGCATGGCTGGTGGATCCGCTTGACGACGGAGCCCTGGAGACCGCCACTAATCTGCTCACCGGTTGCTTTGTTGCAACTGTGACCGCGGGCGATGGTGACGGTGACGCTGCGGCAGAGAGCGCTGAGGGTGCTGAGGGTGCGGACTTGCTATCGCAAGCGATTGAGCAGGCGGGGGCCACGGTGATTGACCTGCCGGCATCCGTGGCCGGCATTCGTGACCACATCGGACAGCTGCGCGCCGCCGCGAAGGAAGAGAAGGCCAAGCCCGGCAAGGGAAATCTGACGGAGCCGCGGTTTCCCAAGGTCAACGACGTGGAGGTTATTGATTTTCCGCATGTTGGCGAAAAGGTCGCAGGGCCGGTGCTGGGGCTTGCCCGCGGGGTAGAAGAGCTGGTGGCGCAGTGGACCGCGGTGGAGTCGCAGCGCCTGCGTCGCAAGTACTTGGTAGAGCCATGGGGTGCGGAGCCGCGCCAGATTCCGCTGGTAAAAACGCGCGCATTGTAGCGAGTTTTTGCTATCCAGGCCACATTGTTTTTCCTGCGTACGCTGTGAGGTATGGCAGCACAGACCGATAACGTAGTCGCCTTCCCAGGCGTTCGCGTGGCCACGGAACCGGCCACGCTCATTATCGGTGCCTCTTTAGAGGAAGAACCGTGCAGTGCCCACCGCGTCTTCGGGGTCAATGACCAGATGGATTTGCGAAGCCTGTCCCGCGTGTTAGCGGTCATCTTTGGGTGGGGCGAGGAAAGCGTGCCGACGAAGTTCCATTTGCCCGGCTCTGCGGTGGAGTCTGCGGCGCAGCTGGTGACTGGCGGCAGACCCGCAGCGGTCGGAGTCGTCGATGTTCCCCTGTCCACCACAGTTGCCGAGGTGCTGCAAAGTCCCGGCGATACCCTTATCTGGCAGTGGGGCTTGTGGGAACATACCTTGCAGGTCAGAGAAGCTTTTGCCCGCGATGAGGCCACCCCGGATGCCCTGTGTATCGGTGGCTCGGGCTCTATCCGCGCACTGGGAGATGTGGACGCGGAGGAGCCGGTAGATATTGCCGCAATCAATAGGGAATTGACCGGACGGGACTCTATTCAAAATACGTTGGCCACCGCTCGTGCTGATGTGGTGGACATCATCGAGCGGTCGGGGGTGTTTGAATTCGTGCCCCTGTTACAGGCTCTGGACCTGCAGAGGTCGGAATCAACCGCGCTGGAATTGACCGGGGAGGCGGGGGAGAGCGTCGTTAAGCGATTGCGCGCATTGCCTATAGAGGACGCCGAGAAAGACCCGGCCGGGCACGATGCGGCGTTGGTGGAGCTGCTGTGTTTGGCGGCGCTGACCTCGGATGAGCTACGGCATGATGTGGCGGCGCATGTCATGGAGCGCCTCGGCTGGGAGAGCGACGAGGGCATCCCGCTATCCGGCGAGGACGTGGAGGAATTGGCAGCGGCTAGCTGGGCGGAGATGAGCGCGCTGGGGCTAGCTGGGGAGGATACGCTCTCGCCGGTGGAGCGGCTGGATCTACTGCGTGAGGCGCTGCGACGTTAGATTTTTCTCCTCTTTATTGCCTGTTTATGTTCGCGCTGGCTGTTTGTTAGCTGGCCGGTGGCCTAGAATTCCTAGGCGTGTCAGCGAATGAAACAGCAAATGAAAACCCGAACCGCGACAACGGCAAGCTCGGAAACGGCTCCCACGAAAACGGATTTGTCGTAGAGGACTCGGCCGCAGTGCCAATGGCGACGGAGACCAAGGACGAGCACGGACTGAAAGTGCAGATGATGCGCTTTATCATCTCCGGCGTCATCGCGGCGGTGGTGGACTTCGGCCTGACGTTCATCATGCTCAACGCCTTCGGGGCGACCAACTTCTGGGGTAAGACGGTCGGCTGGGTTTTCGGCACGATTACGGCGTACATCATTAACAGCCGCTGGACCTTCAAGTCGAAGTCCTCGGCGAAGAAGGTGCTGGCAGTTGCGGTGCTGTACCTGATTACCTACGCCACCCAGGTCGGCATCTTCAACGTGTTGCAGCCCTGGCTCGTCGAATCCTGGGACTGGAACGCGCAGTGGGCACAGTTCGGCGCATTCGTCGTCGCACAGGGCGTTGCGACGGTAATTAACTTCATCATTCAGCGTGTATTCATCTTCCGTGTGAAATAGCGCGATACGCTGGGGGACGTGACTTCGACTGCTTCTAATAAGGAATCCACTCAGCTGACCGCCGAAACCGATGTTGACATGCTGACTATTCAGCGCGTGCTGTTTGCTCCGCCCGCAGACTGGGTGGAGCCGGATTTGTACTACCGAGTCGAAGGCGTTGGCGCCTACGACAGCTCGGTGCAGGCCACCCGTAACTCGATCACGCTCGGTCGCCACACCGTAGTGCGCACTGACACCTACTTCGGGCGCTTCCGAGCTTCTTACTGGCAGCGCTGGACCTCAATTAAGCAGGTCGAAATCCGTGCGCGCGTGGTCGGTTCCGCGCGTGTGCTGGCCTACACCGAGGATATTGGGGGCCACCTCCGATTGGAGGACTCCTGGGCAGCGGGTGGCTCGGATGCCGACGGCAACTGGACCGGTGAGCACTCGCCGATGTCGGGTTCTGCCAATGAAGAGGTTCGCCTGACCGTCCCGCTGGACCGCTTCGCCGATGGCGGTGCCATTCACCTGCGCTTCGACACCGAGGACGCAGGCGCAAAGATTTCCGATGTCCGCTATGTTGTGCCCAAGTCGGCTATCAAGCGCGATATTCCGACTGACCTGGTCATTTGTTCTTACAACCGACCGGTTGACTGTGCTCGAACCGTCGCCACGCTGGCTGAGGACCTGCCAGCCCTTGAGCGCGTTCGCACCATCCGCGTCGTTGACCAGGGCGAACAGCACCCGGCCGACGAAGCTGACTTCATTCAGGCCAAGGAGATCCTCGGCGAGCGCCTGAACGTTGTCCACCAGCCGAACCTCGGCGGCGCCGGCGGTTTCTCCCGCGGCATGCGCGATGCCACCGCTGCGGGCGACTGCATGGTGCTGCTTACCGACGACGACATCCGCCCCGAGCCCGAAACCACCCTGCGCCTATCCGCCCTGGCCGTATGCGCGGAAAAGCCGATGCTGCTCGGCGCGCAGATGCTCTTCCTGTTCAACCCGACCAGCCTCTTCCGCACCGGCGAGACGTACAACTGGAAGGCGCTGACGGTCGAGGAGAACGACCCCAAGTTCGGTTACGCCGACGTGGACGTGCGCAAGTACCACCAGCTGCGTCGCCTGGGCGTTGACTACAACGCCTGGTGGACCTGCCTGGTGCCGTCCGAGGTCATTAAGAAGATTGGCCTGGCGCTGCCGCTGTTCTTCCAGTACGACGACATCGACTACGGTTTCCGCGCCGCCAAGGCCGGTTACCCGACTGACACCATTCCGGGCGCAGCCGTCTGGCACGCCGATTTCTACTGGAAGGACATCGAAAACGCCGCCCAGTACTTCGGCCTGCGCAACTCCCTCATCGCCGCCACCATGCACGGCGATGTCACCGCAAAGGACATGGTCAACGTCGCTTCACGACGAATCCTCTCGAACCTGGTCTCCATGCGCTACGGCCTGGCCTGGACGCAGATGGAAGCTGTTCGTGACCTGCTACGTGGCCCGGAGGTGCTGAAGAACGCATCGCAGGGCGACTTCGCTCGCATTTCTGCTGGTCGAAAGAACTTCCCGGAGACCGAGCTGCTGCCGATGCACGAGATGCCGGGTGGTCTGACCCCAGTTCGTCCGCCGTCACACGAGATCTCCAGCGAAAACAAGACGATGGCAAAGCGGCTTGCGTACACCCAGATGGGTAAGAAGCGCCCGGGGCCGGTGGCTGTGGCCTTCGAGGACTCCTTCTGGTGGCACATTTCCACCTTCGACGACGTCTGGGTCACCGATGCCTCCCAGAACGGTGTGCGTCACCTGGTCCGCGACCTGGATAAGGAAAAGTCCATGCGCGCCGAGACCATCAGCCTCATGCGCGAACTGTCCTCCAAGTGGGACGACCTTGCGAAGCAGTGGCGTGCCGCCGTGCCATCTTTGACCAGCGAAGACAACTGGGAAAAGTTCTTCCAAGGCGAGTAGTTCTTCAATCATGACCACGCACACACCCACGCCTTCGACTAGCTCAGGTGACAAAACCCGCAAACAGCTCATCACCATCTTGGTGCTGCTGGTGTTGATTATCCTGTTGCTGGCTCTGTTCCTTTTCCTCCAGGTTTCTGGGGATCGAGGTGGCGATTCGGCGGCTGCTGAGGGCAGTGTGTCGTCGTCAAGCGAAAATGGCGATGCGCAGGTGCAGGCGCAGGCGGAGAAGGCCGTCGTTGTGTACAAGCAGGTGCTGGCGAACCCGGCGCCACTGCAGACTTTTGTCGGAGAAGTTAGTCCTGGTGGGGCGATGAAATATGCGCTCGTGCATCTTGATGATGGGTGCGTGCCCGAGCTGGTGCTGAACTATGGCACAAGTGCGATGAGCGCCGAAATTGATGCGATTGGTGTCTACGGCGTTGACGAAAATGGTCAGGAAATTCAGTTTCAGAATTCCTACCATGACGGCGTGACTTCTGTGGGCGGTGTACGTCGCGCTCTTCAGCGAGCTACTGGTCAGCCGGGTATGTTCTCGTTTTCTGCAGAGAGGATGGGGCGCGATCAGGAAGATTTGCTGGTGACGCGCCAGGGCAATGAGCTGGTGGAAACGCCTGCGAATCCGAGTGCCGGGGAGTTCGAGCAGTTTAACTGGATTCCGGCTGACAACCTGGATGTCGTCGAGGCCATTGCTGCTGGTAATGACTGCGCGCCGGGCTCGGGCTCGAATGGTACTGGCGCTGATGGTGGTAACGGTGGCAACGGTGGCAACGGTGGCCCGAATCCGACGGCGGGGCGGTCGGCTTCGGGGTCGGGGTCTGGTTCGGGTTCTAGTTCTTCGTCAAGCACGTCTGGAACCAATTCGATTACGGGAACCGTGAAGGTTTTCCAGACCAAGGCAGATGTTCTAGCCTATGAGCAGCGCCAGGATCCTAACCCCGGTTCACCGGACAGGGGACCTTACGCAATCTTGATTCTGGACCAGCCGACCGAAGTTACTGCACAGCTGTCGGGGCAAAACGGACCGGAGACGCGCACGATTGAACAGGCGATCGTCAATCCGGCACTGCACAGAGATGGCGAGCGCGCCACTATTACCTTTTCGGATGATGAATACTATTGGCCCTCTGATCCCGGAGTTCCTTTTGGTATCCGTCTCGAGGATGCACCAAGAGGTTAACGTTTGACAGTTATCCACAGCCGCCAAATTGTCCACAGAAACGGGCAATTCGGCGGCTTTTCTGCTGCCAATTTCCGCGGGGTCGACCATAACTAAAGGCACTAATTCCAATGCGTGAATTCCTGTAGCCCACCTCGGGGAGCGTGCCTAAACCAATGCCTAACTGGACTTACGATTCCGATGGCCTCATCCACGCGGCTTCGCAGAAACAAATCAAGCATCCTTGTGAATATGTCAGTGCCAAGTCAGAGCTGGATAATCTGCACGGGCACGTCGGAAGCGCAAATATTCGAGATGGATCCCTGCTCAGACTGGCGTACGGCACCTACATCGAGTGCTCTCGCTGGAATGCGCTGTCAGCATTCGAACGTTTTCAACTACAGATAAAGGCACTGGTCAAGCCAGGTTCCGGGACAATCATTACGGGCGAAGCAGCCGCTGCGTTGCATGGCATCCCGTTGCTTGTTCGAAATGCCACAATCGCGCTTGCCAATTCCGGCCTGCGCCGACCTGGCGGCGGATTGCGCCATGTCAGTGGCAGAATCCTCGAACAAGACATCGTTCGCATTGGTGGGCGCTGCGTTACAGATGTGCCGAAAACCGTCATCGATATCTGCCGCACCGCCGAGTCCGAAAACGGGCCAATCATCGTTGACACCGCACTGCGACAGTGGTGTGACCTCGAAGAACTGCACACCGTCCTCACAAATTACCCACGTTCGCCGGGGACCCGTCGCGCCCGCGAGCTACTTCGAACTGCCAGCGAACACAGCGAAACCATCGGTGAGTCGATCACAAAGAAATGCATAATCGACTCAGGAATTGCCACGCTTTACGACGAAAAATGCGTGCTCATGCAGCAAGTCGAGTTCTATGACAGTGAAGGATTCATTGGGCGCGTCGATTTTTATGTGCCTCATCTGAATTTGATCATTGAGTTCGATGGGCTGACTAAGTATTCCGGTGGCGGGGTAGCAGCCACGGAAACTGTACTTCTGAAAGAGCAAGCTCGCGAGAAGCGTCTGAGGAACCTCCACTTAGATGTACTCCGCTTCCAATGGGCGCAGGTCATTAATGGGGACTGCGTGGAGGTCTTGCGACAGTTTGCTATTCGGCAGAGGCAGCGCATTCAGGCAGGTGGGTTGGTATTTTCGTCCGAAGTTGGGCGTTTTCGTCAAGCCACTGTCCCGTATAAAGATCGGCAGCTCCGTGATTCCAGAATCCAGGAGCGTAAGCAGCGTTTGCAGCTTCTGGAAAATGCACCGGCCTCGCGCGACTCAGGCTAAGTTCAGCTGCTGACCTATTGCAATTGTGCTGACTTATGGCCAACTTTCCGCCACTTGTCGATGACTTTTCAGGACTTATGGCCACGCTGTTGGCCTGGCCCGCGCACTTATCGTAGGACTATTCACTTATGCGCAGGCTGTAGCGCATCGATGAGTGAATACCTCATCGATATGTCAGTGGAGGAGAAGGGAACCAGGGGTTAGGTAACACTTTTGCGCACTGAGCACTCGAAATGCGGACTACACGACCCGGGCGAGATCAAATATGCAGGCCAGCGCCACAGCCTCAGCCCCACCAGCCCCACCAGCCGCAACGCCAGCCCGAACTACTTCGACTTTGGATCGAAGCGCTCGAAGTTCTCCGCGCGCCCCTGCTTCAGTAGCTTGAACCAGCGGTAGAAGCCGCGGACATCGCGGCGCTGGACCAGGAAGAACCAGCCGAAGCGCAGGAACTCCTGTGGCATGAGCTTGCGCATGCCGGGCTGGCTCATCAGGTAGCCGCGGTTGCGGTAGGTGAAGTAGCGCTTGAAGTCGTTGGTCGGGTACTGCGTGTGCATCTTGCCGCCGAGAATGGGCACAAATTCACCCGAGCCGGAGGGGTGCAGGTAGGCCGTCGTCAAGCATGTGCCGAACCGGAGGCCGGAGCGGACCAGGCGGCGGTGGAATTCGACCTCGTCGCCGCGGATGAATAGGCGGTAGTCGGGAACGCCGAGCTGTTCCAGCGAGCGGGCGCTAAACAGTGCGCCGTTAAACAGGGATGCGATGCCGGGCAGGAGGTCGTGGTTGCCGTCGATGGTTTCGAGGTCGCTAGGCAGTTCGAGCCCGGTCGCAGCCTTCTGATCTGCAAAGTTGGTGAACCATCTCCGCCCCTCAGAGTCGTTCACTGCGGGAAGCTTGGGGTTGATGCCGCTTTCGAAAAGCTCCTCGCGATGACGGCGCCACACCAGCCCGCGGCGCAGGGGGAATGCCAGCTTGTTCGGGGCCTTAATGTCGCAGACCACCGGCGAGACAGCGTCGAGCTGGTGACGTCGCGCGCAGCTGTGCAGCGCCTTCAGCACGTAGGAGTCCTCCGGGCGCCCGTCATCATCGGCGCACCAAATCCACTCCGCGCCCAGCGACAGCGCAGTCAGCATGCCCAGTGCGAAACCACCAGCGCCGCCCAAGTTCGTCTTGGAGCCGAAGTAGTGAATTTCCGGCGCCGATCCGCTTTCCGACGACTGCTGCGCCGCCACCTGCTCAGCGAGTTCCTTGACCTTCGGGTCATTGCCGTTGTCGACGATGATGAGCCATTTCGGCATGTGGGTCTGGCTGGCAACGATGGGAAGCGATTGACGCAGGTCCTCGATGCGGTTGTGAGTCACCACGATTGCGGCCGTTGCTGCCTCATCGTGCTTTGGGTGGTCAGCCGAGTTTTCGCTCACTTCGTTCTCCATCGGGGACGTACCGTTTATTACTGTTTTTATTGCTGTCTATCTTGCCATGTTGCTCCGGGTGGGCAATTCCAAGCGTCCGTGCCGCCCGCCAGCCGCCCGCTCGGCCACGATGGGGAACTGCGCCCGGACTCCCGGCGAAGCTGCTACCGTCGCTGCGCGAGCACGCGGCGCACCTGGTCGGCGGCCTCTTTACCTTCGTAGGCTTCGACCACTTCGTCGACAAGCCCTGCCTGTCGAACCGTACCGTGATCAATCCACAGCGCCGTGTCGCACAGCTGCGCCAGGAACTCATTCGAGTGCGACGCAAACACCAGCAGTCCGGAGCGGTCGACCAGTTCGGTCAACTTCGTCCGGGCCTTCGCCATGAATGCGGCGTCGACGGCTCCGATGCCTTCGTCGAGAAGCAAAATCTCCGGCTCAATGGACGTGACCACGCCGAGCGCCAGTCGCACGCGCATACCGGTGGAGTAGGTGCGCAGTGGCATGTGCAGGTAGTCACCGAGTTCGGTGAATTCTGCGATTTCGTCGAGCTTGGATTTCATCTGCTTGCGTGTCTGCCCCAGGAACAGACCGCGGATGATGATGTTTTCCAGACCTGAGATCTCCGGGTCCATGCCGACACCGAGGTCGAACACCGGAGCCACACGGCCGCGCACATCGGCGGCACCGCGCGTGGGCTCATAGATGCCCGACAGCAGTCGCAGCAGCGTGGATTTACCCGCTCCGTTGTGGCCTACCAAGCCGACGCGGTCGCCCTCGCGCAGATGGATGTTGATGTCCTTCAGCGCCTCAATGACCACGACATTGGAGTCATTGCGGCCAATCGCACCACCCGCGGCGCCGAGGAACGCCTTCTTCATCGACCGCGATTTGGCGTCGAAAATGGGGAAGTCAACGCACGCGTTGTAAGTATCAATGCTGACCATGCTTATCCCTTGCTAGTTCTATTCGCTTTACGACGGCCTTTGCGGCCTAAACCCAGTAGCTCACGCGGGAGCGCCACAGGCGCATGGCCCCGAGTGCCAGCAACAGGCCAACTGCGGTGCAGGCGAGGACGATCCACCAGTGGTAGGTATCCACCGGCTGGCCGGTCAGTGGGGCGCGGATGATTTCCAGGTAGTGGAACAGGGGATTGATCTCTGCGATGCGTGCGCGTTCGGCGACGGCACCGCCCTGTTCCTCCAGCGTCTTGGTGGTCCACACAATCGGAGTCATGTAAAACACCAGCTGAATTAGGGAATCCAGCAGTGGTGCCACGTCGCGGTAGCGCGTAGCGATGATGCCGAAGAACATCGTCACCCACACACCGTTGACCACCAGCAGCGCCATCGCGGGGATGACCAGAAAGAAGTTCCAGCCCAAATCCGGCCGGAAGACCAGCACGAGGATTAGCCAGATCACCATGTTGTGGGCCAGGAAGAGCAGCTGCCGCCATACCAGCCTGTAGACGTGAACGCTCAGCGCGCTGGGCAACTGTTTGATCAGGCCTTCGTTTTCAATGAAGACGGTTGCGCCCTCGCGCACGCAGCCGGAGATGAATCCCCAGATGATCAGGCCAACGGTCACGTGTGGCAGGAAGAACGCCAGCTCCTGCTGGAACAGCAGCGAGTACAGCAGGCCGAGAGCCAGGGCCATGGCGCCGGTGGCAATGGTGATCCACAGTGGGCCAAGCGTGGAGCGGCGGTAGCGCTGCTTGATGTCCTGCCAGCCCAGCTGCAGCCACAGCTCACGCTGGCCGAAGCCGATAGCTAGATCCCGCCAGGCAGCGCCCATGGTGCGGGAACGCGACTTGAAAGCCGGTGCCTCGCCTGTTGCGTCAGTTATGCGCGCAATGTCGCGACGGAGAGTTTCCTCCGTGCGGATAGCGGAGCCATTGCGCACAGTATTGGCCGACTGGTCGGCTGCAGCTGCGGATTGGCGATCATTTTCTGCGTTAGTCACGTCTCCAAAATACTAGCTAGGGCGGTTTAGATTGAATACCGACGGCACTGGGCGAGCCATTATTCCATGTCGTGACAGCGAACAACCGTCGCGTGGGGTGGTCGTCCTTGGTGGTGACGTGGTGCTTCTGAGGCTGTTTCCACGGTTGGTTATGTGACTGGTTATGTGACCCTGGAAAACTTACATACAATCGCCGCTGTAACTGCTTTATGGCATGCAGCTGGTGCATATGGTTCACGCATCGGGAGTGCTTGCGCATGGCTACAGGCAAGAAAAGTTCGTCCAATTTTAAGCAACTACTAAAAAGGGATAAAGATTATCCTATAGGGGGTTGCTTCGATAGAATTGGTTCCAACTAAGATGTGCAATCGATACACGGTTCGGGGCATGGATGCTCGATTCGTGGGTGATTGCACAGTTAACTCTGAAATAGATATCGCAGCTTGAATTCGAAACCGGGAAAGGGTTTTCATGGCCTTCGATGTGCCGACAACCAGGGGTGCTTACTCGTCGCTTTCCGACGGGTGGACATACCTCAATGCGGGTCAACGCACCCAGGTACCCGAGCGTGTCCAGGCTGCGATGATTTCTGCATTTCGCAATGCCCAGAAGTCCCTTCCTGGTGAGACTGGGGCGGGGGCTCATGGCCAGTCGCGCAGCTCGGGCGTTCCCGCTGCAGCGGAGCTAACCGCCAGTGCGCGCCGGGCTTTTGCCGACCTCACTGGCGGCCCGGTCGCCGGCGTGGTGTTGGGATCTTCGCGTGAGGTGCTCATGGAGCAGTTCACGTCCGCAATGAGTCGACGCTTGACGCTCGGCTCTAACCTGGTGATTTCTCGCATTGGTTCGCAAGTTGTACACGCACCACTACGCCGGGCAGCCAATCTCTACGGAGCTCAAGTCCGCATTGCCGAGGCTGACTTGTCCTCGGGTACGTTGCCGTCCTGGCAGTTCGACGAGCTCGTAGACGAGCACACTCGCCTCGTTGTCGTCCCGGCCGCGGATCCGTTCATTGGCACCATTGCCCCGGTAGCTGACATTTCTCGGCGGGTGCATGAGTACTCCAACGCCTGGGTTTTGGTTGATGCCTCGGATATTGTCGCCTACCGCGATGTGTCGATGAGCAAGCTGGGCGCCGACATCATGCTGGTTGATGCCTCCGTGCTGGGCGGACCTGAGGTCGCAGCATTGGTGTTCAAGGATCCCGAGATGTTCGAGCGCATGACGTCGTTAAGCTATGTGCCGAATGTGCGCGGCGTCGAGCGGATCGAGGTTTCCCCGGTGTCGCCGGCATTGCTGGGCGGGGTGTCGGAATCGGTGCTGCACCTGGCATCGCTGGATAGCACGGCGAGGGGGTCGCGTAGGCATCGCATTGAAACGGCGATGCCGCAGGTTTCTCGCTACTTGACGACGTTGTCGGAACGCCTGATTGCAGCGTTGATGACCCTGCCTCGGGTGTACATCATCGGCATGGATACCGAAGATGATTCTTTCGCGAGTGTGTCGCGGGCAAAGCATATTCCGCGCGTTAGCTTCCTCGTCGATGGGGTGTCGGCGAAGGTGGTCGTGGATAGGTTGCTGGATAATGGCCTGGTGACCAGCATTGTTGATGCATACGAATCGCCACTGCTGGAGGCCATGGGCATCGATGAGGCTGGAGGCGCCGTGGGAGTTGGCCTCCAGCCGTTCAATACGCCGCACGACATTGACCAGCTTGTGCGCGCAGTTGCCTCGCTCGGTTAGCTAGGTAGTCAGCTAACTAGACGGTCAGCACAATCTTGCCGCTGACCGCGCCGCTGTCGAGCAGCTCGTGGGCCTTGGCTGCGTCGCGCATATCCATGACCTCATGAATTTGAGGGGTGACGGTGCCGTCGGCAAGCATTGGCCAGATGGTGTCCTCTGTGGCGTTGACGATGCGAGCCTTGTCAGCGAGATCGCGGTAGCGCAGGCCGGTGGCGGTGATGGAGCCGCGCTTGCTCAGCAGGCGGCCGATGTTGAGCTCGCCCTTAACGCCTCCCTGCATGCCGATGATGACCAGGTGGCCGTCCTTCGCCAGGGCCTTGACGTTTCGGTCGAGGTACTTTGCGCCCATGATGTCCAGAATGACATTGGCACCGCCCTCAGCTGAGACAATCTCCTCGAAGTCCTCTTCCTTGTAATTGATGAGGATGTCGGCGCCGAGCTCCTTGCACTTAGCCAGCTTCTCCGCCGAACCGGCGGTGACTGCGACGCGAGCACCGAGCCGCTTGGCCATCTGAATAGCGAAAGTGCCGATGCCACCCGCGCCACCGTGGACCAGCAGCAGGTCGCCTTCCTTGAGGCCGGCAATCATCACGACATTCGAGAACACCGTGCAGGCAACCTCGACGATAGATGCGGCCTCGGTGAAGGAGTAGCCATGTGGTAGTGGGAGAATCTGGCCGGCCGGGACTGCGACCTTTTCGGCGTAAGCGCCACCGGAGAGAAGGCAGCAGACCTCGTCGCCGACTTTCCAGCCCTGGGAGTCGCCCTTGACCTCTTCAATGACACCCGCGCACTCCAGGCCGAGGGTGTCGGTCACGCCTTTCGGTGGCGGGTAGTGGCCAGCGGCCTGCAGCAGGTCAGCGCGGTTTACGCCAGCGGCTTTGACCTTGACCAGCACCTGCCCATCCTCGAGAGTCGGTTCCGGAGCATCGGCCCATTCCAGGGCGCGGGGGTTGGAAAGATCAGTCTGAATGATTGCCTTCATAGTCTTCAAAGGTAATGCAAAAACTGGTTATGCACGCGGTATTTCAAGCTCTTTTGCAGTTAGCAAAAATAGTTATGTCTGTAGAGGTGGATGCTTGGGGTGTGGTTTCCGATGAAGGGCTTGCGAAAGGTGCTGGCAAGGGGTGTTATGAGGGCGTTTGCTGCCTTACGGCGGTATGCGGTTATGATGTTGGCGTTGGAAGTATGGCAGAGCGGCCGAATGCACTGGTCTTGAAAACCAGCGAGGGTCACACCTCCGGGGGTTCAAATCCCCCTGCTTCCGCAGATGAAACCCTCGGTAGATTTTCTACCGGGGGTTTCTTCATTTCTCTTAAAAGTTGGCGTATGTGCTGAGGTCAGCGACGGATAGTCGTACCGTACGTAACCGCGGTATTGCGCGCATTGCTGCATTCTCTCCGGCCGCAGGTATGACATGCGCGGACATGTGCGGGATTCGGCAGTATCGCACATGCTCAGGAACTGGTGGTCAATGACACCATCGCCAAGGGGCGCCGACGCGATTGCCGACGGTTCGTTGAATACAGGAACTGAAATCCACTTCAACCCGGGGCACTCGGTGGAAAAGCTGCATGACATGGACCCGAAACCGTTGTGGCCTGAAACAATACGGGCAAATTGCTAAAACCGGTAAGCTCGGTCTTGCTGTAATACAAACCCAGCGTCATGCTGGCGGACGGTATTGAGGGAAAAGGTCGAACAATGGCAACGAATCGGAGCAACCACTCGGACGACTCGTTCGGTGAGTGGAGCATAAATCCGGGCACGTCAGATGATCAACCCTCCGCTGATACGCCGGCAAATGCGTGGAGCGCTGTGGATGGGGCACAGTGGGAGCAGCCTGAGGGGCAAACGCAGGACTATCAGCCCCAGAACCAGCAAACGCAGTATCTGCAGCAGCAGTATTCACAGTCCCAGCAGCCTGAACCATACCGCCCCGCCCCCTATGTTCCAGGTCCGCAAGCTGGTCCGGCTGCTGCGCCGAGCAATGACAACAAGGGGCTGACCATCGCGGTTATTGTCCTGGCGCTCGTTGCGGTCGCTCTCTTCGTCGGCGCAATGGCTTTCTTCTACTTCTCCGATTCGAAGGGAGTGAATTCGGCCGGCAGCAACTCGCCCCAGTCGGTTCAGTCAGCTAGTGCTGAGGATTTTTCCACGTCGTCGACCGCTGAGCAGAAGCGTCGCGCTGAAGGGTTCCAGCCGCCATCGAACTGGCGTCACTGCTCCGGCTCGGGCGATCCGGGTGATTTGAACTTGGTATATGCAGAAGATGTCGGTGGTAACACTACGACCTGTCAGTTTGCCACCAACGTGCGCAATTCCTTCGTTGAGCAGTACCAACTTACGAAGAAGCTCAACGGTACAGTCACCGCTAGCAGCCCAACAACTGGCAAGACATACAGCATGACCTGCCGCGATAACGGTGAGGTTGTCACTTGCACCGGCGGTACGAATGCGACGGTGCACATTGTCTAAACGTCTCCGAGTAGCTCTGGCCGCAACCGCCGTCGTCACGCTCGGCCTTAGCGCCTGCACCATCGGCACCGACTCGGCGGACATGCCGTCGCCGACGCTGTCCAATCCGCTTGACGACGGCCCCGGCGGAGCATCCTCCGACGGGAAAGTTGTGCCCGGTGAGATGCCTCGCGAAGTTGTCGAGGCAGTGAAGTCCGCGCAAAAGGAACTCGGTGGTCTGGCCGGCGCCGCTCTGGCAACGCCGGATAAGGATTCCGAAGTGGTTTCCACGGGTGACTTCAAAACGGGTCCGGCCTGGTCGACCTCCAAGGTGCCCATCGCGGTGGCTTATGTGCGCCAATCGGGCGTGGATTCCCTGGTCGAAGCCGCAATCACGGTTTCCGATAACGATGCGGCTGAGTCCATGTGGTACTCCCTGGGCGATGACGCGACCGCGGGCGCGACCACCGACGAGATTCTCCGAGAGGGCCACGACACCCGCACCGTCATGGGCACTGACCGCATCCGTGCGGAATACACCGTCTTCGGGCAGACGCAGTGGGATTTGCGCGACCAGGCTATTTTCGGCGCCAATTTGCAGTGCATCGAGGCGGGCCCAAAGGTCGCTGACCTCATGGGACAGATTGCCGACGAGCAGTCCTACGGCCTCGGACGCATCCGCGGTGCCCACTTCAAGGGTGGGTGGGGCCCAGATGATGAAGGTGTCTACCTTGTGCGACAGTTCGGCTATCTGCCGGGCAAGAAGCCGGGCACCTTCGTTGGTGTCGCTATCGCAGCCCAGCCTGACGACGGCACCTATGAGACCGGCCAGCAAATGCTTGACCGCATCGCAAAGGCGATTGAGCGCAGCGGTGGCGCGACCACCGGCCGCGCCGGTAGCTGCTAGCTGAGCGATAGCTGCTAGTGCTCAATTCCTAGCGCAGCCAGCAGCTGCGAGGTCTCTTCCTCAGTAGTGATGGTGATGCGAGCACCTTCGCCGGCGAAGCAGCGGATGAGAATGTTGCGCTGCGCCAGGAAGTCACCGAGATCCGTGGTGGTGGCCACCGAGACGTCGTCAAGCAAAGAGAGATTCGCGATCCGCCCCTCGTCAATCCAAATGAAGTTGGCCTGCGAGTTCGGCAGCACCGTCTCGCGGCCGGTGGCGGCGTTGATGGCCTCTGTGACGGCGACGCGCTGTGCGCGGACCTCAGCAATGCGGGCGGTGAGCTCTTCCTGTGCGTCGAGCGAGGTGAGCGCGGCAATCTGCGCGAGAGTGTTTACGGAGAAGGGGATAGCGACCTTATTCACGGCCTCCACAAGCTTCTCCGGGCCGAACATGTAGCCCACGCGGAGCCCGGCCAAACCGTAGACCTTGGAGAATGTGCGCAAACCGACCAGGTTGGGGTAGGTATCCAGCAGCTCATGCGCCAACGGGGTAGCGGCATGAGTGGCCTCGTCCACCAGCTCGATGTACGCCTCGTCGAGAGCGACCACAACATCGCCCGGAACCTGCGCCATAAACTCCGCGAAAGCCTCGCGAGTGATGGTCGTGCCCGTCGGGTTATTGGGATTACAGACGAAAACCAGGCGTGTGCGGCCGGTGATAGCGGCAGCCATTGCCGAAAGATCATTGCGACCCTGCGCATCCAGCGGCACCGGCACCGGAGTAGCCCCGGCGACGCGAGCGAGAATGGGGTAGGCCTCGAAGCTGCGCCACGGGAACACGACCTCATCCCCATCCGCACAGGTGGCCTGTACGAGCTGCAGGCACAGAGCAGAGGAGCCGCAGCCGACCGCGACCTGCTCCATGGGCAGACCCAGGTGCTCGCCGAGCTTAATGCGCAGGTCAACCGCGCCCATGTCCGGGTAGCGGTTCGGGCTGGTGGTTGGGTCAGCGATGGTCTGTGAGATGGCCTCCACCACCGAGGGCAGTGGCGGTTGGGTCATTTCATTGGACGCGATCTTCAGCGCGCCGGGCACAGCCTTGCCCGGGACATAGGCCGGAACCTGCTCGAGGTCGGCACGGGTTTTGGGCTGAACTGAAGATGCATCGTTGGTCATAGGCCTAACTGTAGAACATGGCCCGGATTGGGCAGTACAGAATCCCCGCAAAATCCCAAGGTGTGGTCGCTATTTGTGGCGCCGTATTTGGTGGCTTCGCGGGTGTTTTGCTTTTCAATTCTTGTGTTCTGTAGGATTGGCTGCGGTTATTTGGTCTCGTCCACGCAATGGCGAACAGCTTTGCTGAAGCGGGATCGATGCCAGTGGTTTTGGAGGCGTGCCAGAGCGGCCGAATGGGGCTCCCTGCTAAGGAGTTGCCTGTCTTGCGACGGGCCGGAGGTTCGAATCCTCTCGCCTCCGCCACACGCGCCCGTAGCTCAACGGATAGAGCATCTGACTACGGATCAGAAGGTTAGGGGTTCGAATCCCTTCGGGCGCACCATGTAGACCCGCACCGTGGAGGTGCGGGTCTTTTTGTTTTATTACCTGGCAGTGCAGCGCGAGCCGGGGCATTGCGGGGCGGGGCAGCGCGGTCCTTCACTTGTGGCCAGGGTTCGGTCACTTATCGATGGTTTCTCGTGACCTGTCGATGGTTTTTCGCCACTTATGCGCGCGCTGTGGGTGCTATGTGTGCACTTGTCGATGCGCTGTTCACTTGTGGCCAGGCTATAGCGAATCGATGGGTGAACTATGCATCGATAAGACAACGAACCAGCTCCCTTGCTTCAGCAACGTGCAACAACAGGTCGCAACGCGCAGCAACAGGCACCAACCCGGACCTGCCGCCCGACTCACCACCTCCCTGAGCCGCCACGGCCGTACCTCCAACACCCCCGCGCAGCCTTTGCCTGGCCGAATCCGATTAGCCTGGCCTTGTACTTGGTCAATCGGGGCTTCCGCCCCGCGCCGCCCCGCGCCGCCTCGCGCACCGGGGGACATTTTCCTATCCTGAACAGTTGCAATAGACTTAGACCCCGGTTGCCCTCCCCGTATTTCGATAGGAGCCTTGATGGACGCCCGTCTAGCCGTTCGCCGTAAGCCCGAGTTCCGCAATGAGGAAGCTACGCTGCTGTCCTCGATCGGCCAGGACGGTGAGGTGGCAATCTACTATCTCTACGATGCTTTCGATGCGACGGAGGAGGATCTTGTCGCGCTGCGTGAGTCGGTAGTTGCTGATTCGCGTGTCGACGAGCTGGTCGAGCTCCCGGCCCCCGCCGAGCTGGGGAACTACCTTGCTGTCGAGCCGCTGCCTGGCCAGTACGACCAGCGTGCCGATGCCGCCGAGCAGGCCCTGCGCCTGCTCCGCCCGGAAACGCAGGCGCAGATCACCTCGGCAACGCTGTATGTTTTCGATGCTCCGGTGAATGACGCCGTGCGCTCCTTCCTCATCAACCCGGTCGAATCGGGGGAGAAGAACCTGAGCGTCCTGCGCCGTCCGAGCATGGGCGAGATTGAGCCGCTGAAGGAGTACCCGGGCTTCACCGAGCTGGATGACGAAGGCCTGGCCGAGCTGCTCGCAGCCGACGGCATGGCCATGTCGCTGGCCGACCTGAAGACCATCCAGGATTACTTCCGCTCCGAGGGCCGCACTCCGACCGAGGTGGAGCTGTCCGCGCTGGATACCTACTGGTCGGACCACTGCCGCCACACCACCTTCAACACCGAGCTGACCTCCATCGAGAACAACGAGCCGCGCTTTGCCGCGCAGTTGGATCGCGCGCTGCGTCGCTACGACGAGCTGCGTGAGCTCAACGGTCGCACGCACAAGCCACGCTCCTTGATGGACATGGGCACCATCATGGGCCGCGAACTGCGTCGCACGGGTGTCATGGATGACCAGGAAGTCTCCGAAGAAATCAACGCCTGCTCCGTCTACGTCGACGTCGAGGGCGATGACCGCAAGTGGCTCCTTATGTTCAAGAACGAGACCCACAACCACCCGACCGAGATCGAACCGTTCGGTGGCGCCTCGACCTGTCTCGGTGGCGCAATCCGCGACCCGCTGTCGGGTCGCTCGTGGGTCTACCAGGCCATGCGTCTGTCCGGCGCAGGTGACATCAACACTCCGCGCGAGCAGACCCTCGAGGGCAAGCTGCCGCAGCGCGATATCTCCTCTCGTGCCGCAGCCGGCTACTCCTCCTACGGCAACCAGATCGGTCTGGCCACCACTGGTGTGCGTGAGCTGGTCCACCCGGGATACGTCGCTAAGCGAATGGAACTCGGTGCCGTCGTCGCCGCTGCCCCGGCAGACAACGTCAAGCGCCTCGAACCTGCGCCGGGCGATGTGGTGATTATGCTCGGTGGCCGCACCGGCCGTGACGGCGTCGGCGGTGCGACCGGCTCGTCCAAGGCTCACGATGAGGACTCGCTGGGCCGCTCCGGTGCCGAGGTGCAGAAGGGTAACCCGGTCAACGAGCGCAAGATTCAGCGCCTGTTCCGCCGCGAGGACGTCGCCACCAAGATTGTCCGCTGTAATGACTTCGGCGCTGGTGGCGTGTCCGTTGCGGTCGGTGAGCTGGCTGACTCCATCGACATTCACCTCGAGCGCGTGCCGCTGAAGTACGCCGGTCTGAATGCCCGCGAGATTGCAATTTCCGAGTCCCAGGAGCGCATGGCGCTGGTCGTGCGCCCGGAGGATGCGGACTTCATCATCGCCGCCGCTGCTGAAGAGAACATCGAGGCCGTCGCGCTGGCAGATATCACCGACACCGGCCGTCTGCGCATGTTCATGGGCGACGAGGTTGTCTTCGACCTCTCCCGTGAGTTCATCGACACCAACGGCGCCGACCGCGCCCAGAACGTCGAGATGGTTGCTGCGGAGGGCGGCGTCGTAAAGCAGGCTCCGACGAGCGTATTGGAGTCGCTGCGTGCGGCGACGGCGGGTTCCCAGGAGGGCATGATCGAGCAGTTCGACTCGACCGTCGGCCGCTCCACCGTGCTCATGCCGTACGGCGGTGCGACGCAGAAGACCGACGAGCAGGCGTCGATCCAGACGCTGCCGGTCGATGGCGGCACGAGCACCGCGTCCATCATGACCTGGGGTTACTCGCCATCGCTTGCCGACGAGTCCCCGTACCTCATGGGTTCCTACTCCGTCGTGGAGGCACTAGCTAAGCTCGCAGCGGCCGGTGGCAATCCGCGCGGTGCCTGGCTGAGTGTGCAGGAATACTTCCAGCGCCTGGACCAGGATCCGCAGCGGTGGGGCGAGGTTGCGCAGGCTCTGCTTGGCTTGCTGGAGGCTCAGGACGGCTTCCAGGTTGCGGCCATTGGTGGTAAGGACTCCATGTCCGGCACCTACGGCGAGGACCTGCACGTGCCGGCGACTCTGGTGACCTTCGCAGTTGCCGCGATGGACGAGACCGACGCTGTCTCTGCTGCAATCCCGGCAGGTAACTTCGACCTCTACCTGTTTGCGCACAAGCCACTCGAGTCCGGGGAGCCGAACTACGAGCAGCTCAACGAACTATTTGCTGCCGTGCGGGAGCTGCGTCCGGCTGCTGCTTCGGCTGTGACCAACGCGGATCTGGCCGCGACTCTGGTCAACATGGCTGTGGGCAATGGCGTGGGCCTGGAGGCATCCCTTCCGGAGGCTCCGCTGGGTTCCATCGTTGTGGCTGTTCCGGCTGGTCAGACTGTTGAAAGTGCTGTGAAGATCGGTGCCACCGACGAGTCGAGCACGCTGCGCTTCGGTGAGGAGTCCTTCACTGTCGCCGAGGCTCTGGAGGCAATGGAGTCCGGTTACCGTGAGGTCTTCCCGCTCAATGACTACGAGGGCGAAGCCCTGCCGGAGTTCGCTAACCAGGTCAACGAGACCAAGACCGACCTGCAGAGCCCGGGCAAGAAGGATGTCCACGTGTTGCTGCCAGTCTTTCCTGGTACCAACTCCGAGTACGACATGGCCGAGGCATTCGTCGCGGCTGGCGCTACCTACGAGTTCCACGTAATCCGCAACCTGACCCCGGCAATGCTGGCGGAGGACACGAAGGCGTTCATCGAGAAGCTTCAGGACTCCGACATCCTGGCATTCTCCGGTGGCTTCTCCCTGGGTGATGAGCCGGACGGATCCGCCAAGTTCATCGCCGCGTTCCTGCGTTCCGACGATGTCGCAGCCGCCGTCAAGGAGTTCGTGGCCGACAACGGTCTTGTGCTCGGTATTTGTAACGGTTTCCAGGCGCTGGTCAAGTCCGGCTTCCTGCCGTACGGCGACCCTGCGCAGCTCCGCGAGGACTCGCCGACCCTGGCCCACAACCGCCAGCTGCGTCACGTGTCCCGCATCGCCACCACTCGCGTCGCGACCGTGAATTCCCCGTGGCTGCGCGGTTTCGAGCCAGGTCAGACCCACCTCATGCCGGTTTCTCACGGTGAGGGTCGTTTCGTGGTTTCCGAGGACGAGGCCCGCCGCCTGTTCGAGGCCGGTCAGGTCGCTTTCCAGTACGTCGATGCCGACGGCGTGCCGACGATGACAGCGCCAGCCAACCCGAACGGTTCTTCCTACGCCATTGAGGGCATTGTCAGTGCTGACGGCAGGATTCTGGGCAAGATGGGCCACCCGGAGCGTTTCCGTGAGGGTCTGATGCGCAACATTCCGGGCATTGGTGAGCAGGACATTTTCGGCAACGCTGTCCGTTGGGTCCGCGGCGAGTAGTTCCTCGGTTTCTCCGTTACCTCGGTCAGGGGTACCTCGGTCGGTCCTGTTCGGATAGGCCGGGGTAACCGCTACGAAACCTGTTGTTAATGTGCAGCGAATATGTACTTGAATAAGTGCCGAAAAGGTTGCTTGAACAGGCGATTTTGTAAAACTTAGCAGGATGAGTAAAGTATCTATTCGTTGCAGGGGCCGAGGGAATTACCCCAGAGTCGCTGAATAACAACAAAATGCGCCCGTAGCTCAACGGATAGAGCATCTGACTACGGATCAGAAGGTTAGGGGTTCGAATCCCTTCGGGCGCACAACGCAGACCCGCACCGGTAAGGTGCGGGTCTTTTTGTCTGCCCGACTTATCGATGGTTTTCCGGCACTTATGCGCGCGGTATTGGCTCTGCCTGCGCTCATATCGATGAGCTATTCACTTGTGGCCAGGCTATAGCTCATCGATATGTGAATAGCTCATCGACAAGTGAATACCGCCCACGAGCCACCCATGAGCCCGTCCACCCGCAAGCCGCCCACGATCCACCCACGAGCCACCCGCACCCGAATCCCCAAAACCCCAAACCCCAGCGCCTCAATATTCGAAGCATCTCAAACTCGCAATATCCGACTAACGGTCTAGACTGTGGAACCATGATTCGTACTGAGTCCATTCTTGACCTCGCTACCGTAGCCTCGGGGCAGTCCCACGCCGACGCCCTACAGGGCTCCATCGATTTGGCGCAGACAGCGGAAAAGGTTGGTTATCAGCGTATTTGGTACGCAGAGCACCACAATATGAACTCCATCGCGTCCTCGTCGCCGGCAGTTCTTATCGCAGCCGTGGCTGCAAAAACCGAGAGCATCACCCTCGGCTCCGGCGGCGTCATGCTGCCGAATCATGCACCGCTGACGGTCGCGGAACAGTTCGGCACGCTCGCGAATCTGTACCCGGATCGCATCGAGCTGGGGCTTGGTCGCGCGCCGGGCACGGACCAGGCCACTATGCGCGCCCTGCGGCGTGACCCGCGTTCGTCCGATTCCTTCCCGCAGGATGTGCAGGAGCTGCGCGGTTACCTCTCCGACGAGTCGCTGATCAAGGGCATCAACGCAATTCCGGGTCGCGGCACCCATGTGCCGCTGTACATCCTGGGCTCCTCGCTCTTTGGTGCTCAACTCGCAGCGGCGCTCGGCTTGCCGTACGCGTTTGCTTCGCACTTCGCTCCGGACGCGCTTCGCGATGCCATCGCGGTCTACCGCGAGCAGTTCCAGCCTTCTGAGCAGCTGGATAAGCCGTACGCTTTTGCGGCCATGAATGTGATTGCGTCGGAAAGCGAAGAGGACGCGCAGCAGCAGTACTTCGCTACCCGCAGGAACATGGTCGGGCGGTTCCTGAGTCGCGGTGGGCATCACCTCACTGACGATGAGGCGGAGGTTCTGATGGATACTCCGCAGGGGCGCCAGGTGCAGAATATGTTCCGTCACACGGCAGTCGGCACGGTGGCGCAGGTGCGTGAGCAGATTGCGCAGTTCGGTGAGTACTCGACGGCGGATGAGCTGATTGTGGCTCATCAATCGCTGAAGGTTCCTGACCGACTGCGTTCGGTGGAACTCACTGCGGAGGCCGCGGGGCTGACGGCGTAAGGCTCGGCCCCCGACCCCCGAGGCGCGCGGCCTTAAACTGACCCGCTTACTCCACTGCAGCCAGCGGCAGCGACTTTTCGCTGGCAAGCTGCATGATTTCGGCGTTGGTGCGCTCGCGGAGGAAATCCGCAAGCTCCTCGCGGTTGCTCGCGCGTGTGGCCTCGGTCAGGGCGGCGGCAAAGTGCGGCTCCAGCGCTGCCACGGCCACGTAGCCGTCGGCGCTGGGGTAGAGGCCGTACGTCCACAGGCCGCCACCGAGTAGTCCGCCGGGCGCCGTCATGCCGTACTTCAGCGGCGTGGCACCGGCCTCACCCGCCTGCTTTAGGCCGATGCGGCAGTGCAGTCCAGGCTGCTTTACGACGTCTGCACCCGCACCCGCCCGCTTAATCAACCCGGCAAGGGCAGCGGTGACCGCAAAGTGTGCACCCAGGATGTCGCCCAACAGCACTGGCGGCATGGCCGGGGGCGTGAGAGTTCCGGCCTCCGCCTGGTAGGTCAGGTCATGGCCAGGTGTTTCCGGAGCGTCGGTGTCACCGACAATGTCGATATGCACCGGCCCATTCGGGCGCTCGTGGAGACCCGCCAGCCCCATGCGTTCCAGCGCGGAGGGGCGAACCGAGGTGATGACCACATCGGCCTCATCAATCAGCGAGCTCAGCTGTGCGCGGCCCTCATCGCTCTTCAGATCCGCCTGGATAATCTCGTGACCTGCGGACATAGCTTCATACCAGGGGCGGCCGAAGGAACCGAGCGGGTCGCCTGTGGGTGGTTCGACCTTAATCACCCGGGCGCCTAGCTGGCCCAAGTACTGAGCGGCCAGTGGTCCCGGAACGTTAATGGCGAAGTTGACGACAGTGATGCCTGCGAGGCTGGTGTGCAGCTCGGGGGAAAACATAGTTCCACACTAGAACACATCCACCTGCCCGCCGACGCTTTCGGCCAACTTCAACTGGTTGATCCAATCGCCCTCGCCGACGCGCAGTCGGAAAATCGGGCGGTGAGCGGGGCGGGCCTCGTAGCGGACACGGGCAATCTGACCGGTTTTGGCCAGGTCCATAGCGGTTCCCTCGGTGGCCAACTGGGTGCGCGCGGCGGTGAGGCGCTCGATGACGTCGTCAAGCGCGGCGAGCACGGGTTCGGTGTTGTTCTCGCACCAGGACATGACCATGTCGGGAGCAGCGGCGGCGACGCGGGTGCAGTCGCGGAAAGAGCCGGCCGCCAGCGAAATGGCCAGAGGACCACCGGCTTCACCGGCGGCGGCAATTGCGTAGGCTGCTAGGTGTGGCATGTGGGAGATGCGGGCGACGCTGGCATCGTGGTGATCGCTTAGCGCTGGAATGAGCTGACTGCCAAGAGCTGCTCCCAAGTTGGCGACCTGCGAAAAGACCTCAATCCAGCGCTCCGGGACGGGCTTGCCCGCAGCGTCGGCAGCAGCTGCCAGGTCGTAGGTGATGACCCAGGGGGCGCCGTCGAAAAGCCCTTCGAGCGTGGCGGACCAGCCCGCCTGCGCGGAACCCGCCATTGGGTGCGCGCCGACGAAGCGTTCCTCCATCCCGCGAGCGGAGACCTCGGCGGCGACGGCCGCCTTCACGGAGACCACATCCGTGATGCCACAGCTGGGGGCGTGCTCGTTGATCGCGTCGAGCATCGTGCCGACGACTGTCATGGGGGTGCCAATTACGATGAGCGCGCGGCTGGCCTCAGCGCGCTCGAGCGTGGCTTGAAGATCTGTACTGGCGTCGAATCCCTCCTTCGTGGCTTCCTCGACCGTCGGGGACGAGCGATTCCAACCGAAGCATTCGACGTTATGGGCCCGCAGATCGCGCATCATGGAGCCACCGATGAGGCCCAAACCGAGGATGCATACCGCGGGTAGTTGTGCAGCTGACAGGGAGGACGAAGCAGGGGAGGGGGACTCGAAATTGCTCACCTGACAAGCATGACATACAGCGACTAGCGTTGTGGGTTATGAGCACGACCTTTTCCGGAGGGTACACCTCCGATGACGACCGCTCCTTCGCGGTTGCCGTAACTATGGGGGAGCGCGGTTGGCGCGTCGTCGATCTTGGGGACGACGCCACCGATTCCCTCGCTGACGCTGCACAGGCGCTGCGCAATCTGCGTTCGGAACGCGCCGCTGTCGGAATGCTCAATATCGACGACGATTACTTTATTCTCGTGCGCCAGGGCGTTGGGTCGCTGCGCGTTGTGCTTTCCGACGCCACCGCCGCCGTCACCGACGACATTGCGGCAGATGTGTTCGACGAGCTGGATCTGGATATCCCCGACCTCGACGAGGACGAGCTCGACGATGTCGACGCCTGGGCCGAAGGAGATATGGATATCCTCGCTGACCTGGGCTGTTCGGAGGAAGCCCTGGAGTCCATCTGTGACGATCAGTCGCTGTGGGCGTCCGAGCAGCTTCTGGCCATTGCCGAGGAGCTGGGGTGCGCCGAGGAGCTCGCCGATGTCGCCGACCTGGATTACGACGGTGACGATGACGACTACGACCCCTATGACGACTAACCCTGACAAAGGTCATCTGACCGGGCGGCCAAGCGCCCTTGCGGCCAGCCAGCCAGCTGGTCGGCCAAGCGCCCTGCCCCGTCGAAAACAGGACATTCTCGACGAAGAGTGGATGCGCCTGGCTATCGCCGAAGCTGCTCACACGGCCCCCGGGGATGTGCCGGTGGGAGCTGTGGTCGTGGATGCCGGGGGCAAGGTTGTGGGCCGGGGTTCGAACCGTCGGGAAGCTGATGGTGATCCGCTTGCCCACGCCGAAGTCATTGCGTTGCGCGAGGCCACCCGCGCTGTTGGTGACGGCTGGCGGCTGGAGCAGTGCACGTTGGTCGTGACACTTGAGCCGTGCGTGATGTGCGCCGGCGCGTGCGTCATGGGGCGCGTGGGGCGTGTGGTCTTCGGCGCGTGGTCGCCCAAGACCGGCGCGTGCGGCTCTATCGCCGATGTCATCCGCGATCCCGCCCATGCATTCACGCCGCAGGTGCGCGGGGGTGTGCTTGCCGACGAATGCTCCGTTTACCTGCGGGAATTCTTCGAACGGCAACGGCAGTCGGAAGCGTGAGCGGGGTCACAGTTAGGTCACAATTCCCGCTGTGGCCGTGACGAGTCTTCATTTTCACGTACCGTCGGAACTAGTGGGGCTGCTAGACGGTGGCTCTAAAGAATAGATAAGTCGTTTACATAGGAGGCTTACATAATGAGCGAGCTGCAGAACAAGGCCGACGAGTTGGGCGGCAAGGTTAAGGAAGCTGCCGGCGACGCCGTTGGCAATGACGACCTGTCAAACCAGGGCAAGGGCGAGCAGGCTGCGTCCAAGGTCAAGCAGGGTGCTGAGGACCTGAAGGACAAGGCTACTGAGACCTTGGGCAAGCTGACTGACAAGTAAAGCGCTTAGCTCTCGGGTAGAGATAACCCCAACCTTCTCCGCTTCTGATGTGCGGAGACGGTTGGGGTTCTTTGTGTTTCGATGGCCGGCTGTCAGCGTTGGGGCTGGCTACAGCTTCTGAGCCACCAGGTCATCCAGTGGTTCGGCGGACAGTAGGTACGGGGCGATCTCGAAGACGGTACGGGCACCAGTCTCGCCAGTCTGCTTCAGGCGGTAGGCAGCGCGACCGTAGGCAACCTGGACGGCTGCGGTGAAGTCGGGGTTGCGCTCCAGTTCGAGACCGAACTCGATGACGTGGCCGGAGGTACCGGCCTGGCCACGGGTAATGACCTGGCCGCCGTGCGGCATGCCCTGGTGGTCGCGGTCGAACTCCTCTTCAGAGATGAAGTCCACGATGGTCTCGTATGGGGCAAAGTAATCCGGCATGGTCACGATGGTTTCGCGGATCTGCTCCTTGAGCTTGGCGTCCTCCTCGGCGTTGCCGGTCTCTTCAGCGACGACGAAGCAGTGGCGCAGGTGGCACTCGTTACCCTTCAGGTCTGCGCCCTCGCCCTTCTTCACGGCCTCGATAGCTTCCGGGTTCGGCTTGGTGTACTGGACGCCCTTCTTCACTCCCGGCACACGACGCACGGCATCGGAGTGGCCCTGCGACAGGCCTGGTCCCCAGAAGGTCATCTGGTCTGCTCCCGGCAGGATGGCAGCGCCCAGGACGCGGTTCAGGGAGAACAGGCCCGGGTCCCAACCGGTCGAAATCATGGCGATGTTGTCACCCTCACGAGCGGAGGCGTCCATGGCTGCGCGGTGCTTCGGAATCTCGTGGTGGTTGTCGTAGGTGTCGACCGTCGTAAAGTTCTTTGCCAGCTCAGGGGCCTGCTCCGGGACATCGGTGGCCGAGCCGAGGCACACGAACAGCACGTCTACCTCGTCCTTGTACTTTTCGACATCCGCAGCCGGGAGCACGCGGGCCTCAGTGTCCAGCGAATCGCGACGGGAGAAAACACCGACGAGTTCCATATCCGGCTGGTCGGCAATGACCTTTTCGACGCTGCGGCCCAAGTTGCCGTAGCCGATGATGGCGGAACGAATCATGAGGGAGAACCCTTTCTGTGTGGCTGCACTTCTGTGTTTAAGTTTCTAGATTTCAAGCTACAGACTATTCCTTCATATCTCAGCGGGCGTTGGCCACCCCGAAGAGCGCGGTGGTTTACGTGGATGGTGCAGTAGATGGAGTGATTTGGAATGGCGGGGGTTGTGGTTCTGTGTGAACGGCTTGGCGAAGGACCGGCGGTGTCGACTGTGCGAACAGCTGAGCCGTCTGACCTGGGGATTTGGTAGATAAAGGGGCTACCTGTAACGTTTTCTAGCGGTGACGTGTCCGAGCGGCCGAAGGTGAAGCACTCGAAATGCTTTGTGCGGTAACCCCGTACCGAGGGTTCAAATCCCTCCGTCACCGCCAATAAAACCCCCGGTGGTTCCTTTAAGTAGGAGCCCCGGGGGTTTTGCATTTAATCGGCCCTGATTGCCTGGGTGTGGTGGAGGTGTGGGAGGTGTCCGTCGTAAAGCGGCAAATGGTGAGGCGCCCGACCTGGAGCACCTAAATCACAAAATTAACATCAGTAACACACACCCCATTGTTCACGTTTATCCGGGAAGTCCGCTACTCTTAGCAAAAGTATTTCCGGTTTTTATGTCGTGCCCGCCCCCAATGACCGCGTCAGCGCCAGAGTTGATGTTGGCCAATCCGGGGTGGTCGCTAGCATCGGAGTAGCGAAGAGGCTTCAAACTGCAGGTGAAGTCCGAGGGAGTGCTTGGGTAGCGCGAACTTGGGGAAGCTGCAGTTGGGGGCGGTCCAGGCGAATATTAGACGTAAGGGAAACTTGACATGGCAAAGGCCTTGTTCAAACTCGGCAGGTTCTCCTACCTGCATAAATGGACTGTGATCATCGCGTGGTTCCTGATTTTGGCGGGGCTGGGCGGTGCAGTTGCCGCATTCCAGAAGGGGTTCATCGACCAGTTCTCGATCCCCGGCATGCCGTCGGCAACGGCTTCGCACGTGATTGAGGAAAAGTTCCCCGATGTTCCGAACCCAATTCGAGAGCAGCGTATCTATGTCGCCTTCGAGGCCCCGGAGGGGCAGAGGCTCGATGACCCACAGAATAAAGAAGCTGTTGACCAGGTCATTAACGGCATCCGCGACAATGTCGGCCAAATCTCCGATGATTTGCAACTTCACAACCCGGTAGACCTCAATCCGAAGATGCAGGCGATGGTCAAGGAACAGGGCATGGCCGCCGGCCTGCCCAAGGATGTTGCCGAGGCCGATGCCAATGCCCTGCGTACCGTGTCCGATGACGGTCGCTACGGTATTTCCACCTTCGTTTTCGACGCCAAGATGCCGCAGGACATCGAACCGGAGAATATGCAGGCGCTTCTCGACGCAATGCAGGCCGGTCGTGACGCCGGTATCAAGGTCGAGGCCTCTGGCCCGGGCATGCAGCCCGCGATTGAGGTAGCTCCGACCTCGGAGATTATCGGTGTGACCGTGGCATTTATCGTGCTGGTTGTCACCTTCGGATCTCTGGTGGCTTCGTTCCTGCCTATTGTGACGGCGGTAGTGGGCATCATCATCGGTGTCTTCGGTGTGACATTGATGACCGCATTCACTGACGTCAACTCGATTACCCCGGTGCTTGCCGTCATGTTCGGCCTGGCTGTCGGTATTGACTACGCACTGTTCATCCTCTCTCGCTACAGGGCAGAAAGAGCCCGAGGGATGACCAACGAAGATGCCATCGGCATGGCTACCGGTACGGCTGGCTCCGCTGTGGTTTTCGCAGGCCTCACTGTGATTGTCGCGTTGGCAGCGCTGACGGTGGCCAAGGTGCCGTTCATGTCCCTGATGGGTATTTCGGCGGCAATCACGGTGGCCTTCACAGTGCTGGTCTCTCTGACCCTGCTGCCGGCAGTTATGTCTCTGCTGGGCGACAAGGTCTTCGCTGGCCGCGTGCCCGGTGTTGCTGGCAACCCCTCGCGTAACCCGCGCAAGGAACGTCGCTCTTCCTTCTTCGGTGAGATGACGATGGGGCGACGTTGGGTCACTTTCGTGCACAAGGCCCCAGGGTTGTTCCTGGTCGGCTGTATCGTCTTGCTGTTGGCATTGGCCTACCCGGCCATGCACTTGAAGCTGGCGCTGCCGTCCGACTCTACTGCGGCTAAGGACAGCACGAACCGCAAGGCCATCACCATGATTGAAGAGGGCTTCGGTGCGGGACGTAACTCTCAGCTCATCATTATTGCCAAGTCGGACGATGTGAAGCCCGATGCACCGGTGCTCAAACCACTTATCGAGTCCCTGAAACAGACCAACCCGGAACTCTCTGACATCGAGGCCGCCCGTAAGGCTTCCTATAGCTACGCTGTCGACCAGTTCAAATCCAATGTCGGTGTCGAGCATATCCAGATGATTGGCATGAATCATGACGGCACTGCGGTCAAGATGATTATGACCCCGAAGTCGGGTCCGCTCGATCCTGCGACCAAGCAGCTGATGAACGCGGTGCGCGATCAGCAGAAGCAGATTGAGCAAACCACCGGCCTATTCACCGGTGTCACTGGCCTGGTTCCTATCGAAATTGACATCACCGACCGTCTCCAGGGCGCAATGCCGCTCTACTTGGGCGTTGTCGTGGGGCTGGCAGTGATTCTGCTACTGATGATTTTCCGCTCCCTGATGGTGCCGGTGACTGCCGGTGTGGGCTTCTTGCTCTCTGTCGCAGCCGCATTCGGTGTCACGGTGGCATTTTTCCAGGATGGCCTCTGGGGTGTGATTAGCACTCCGGGTCCGCTGGTCAGCTTTGTGCCAATCTTCCTCATCGGCGTGACGTTCGGTTTGGCCATGGACTATCAGGTCTTCCTGGTTTCCCGCATGCGCGAGCATTACACCCACAACAAGGGTGAGTCCTCACCAGAGTCGAAGTACAACGCGGTCGAAGAATCGGTCGTTGAAGGCTTTACTCTCGGCGCTCGTGTGGTCACGGCCGCTGCGATTATTATGATCTCCGTCTTCGCGGCGTTCGCCGGGCAACCCCTGGCGATCATCAAGGTATTCGGTTTCGCGCTGGGTGCCGCAGTGCTTTTCGACGCCTTCGTTATTCGCATGACCTTCATCCCGGCATCCATGTTCCTGCTTGGCCGCGCTACGTGGTACATGCCGAAGTGGCTGGACAAGGTGTTGCCTTCTGTGGATGTCGAAGGCTCTGCCCTGGAAGAGGTTTCCGAGGAACTGGTGGAGAAGGGCCGCCGCGAGCGTATGGCTCGCGGTGAGTCCCTGTTGCCCGAAAGCGAAGGCGCTGGGCGTGGCTTTGGCGGGGCTGACGCTGACGAGGACGAAGCAGACAGTGCCGATGGTGAAGTCGGTGCTGGTGCAGAGGGCGCGGCGGGCGCAGCTGGTGGTACTGCTGTGGCTGTCGCGACCAAGAAGCGTAACCGCTGGATTCCGAAGCGGAAGAAGGCAAAGCTGAAGGAGCTCGAACCCGCTGACCAGGCTGAGCAGGCCGAACGCTCTGAGCAGGCCGAACTGTCTGCCCCTACGGCGCCTTTTGATCCGGAGCAGCCGGCACAGCCAGAGCAGCCAGAGCAGGCGGAGCCGACCGAACAGCTCATGCAGCCCGCGCCAGCTGAACCAACTGACGCCCAGCCGAACCCGGAAAATGCCAAGGACGTCGAGGTCCGCCCGTACTTCAGCCCGGCTCGTAAGCGGAAGAAGATTACGGTTGCGGAACTGATGAAGCGCGAAGGACTCGAAGAGGAAGCGCCACGTCGTAGCCGCGCCGTGTGGGACCCGGAAAACGCTGCCCAACCCGAGGAAAATGACAGCGCTGAGTAACTTGCGAATAGCACCCAGGTAACCTCAATGCATTAGCACTGGACCACAACCAAGGAGCTTCATGTCGCAGTCGAGGACGACGGGCTTTGACGTCGTAAAGCAAATCGAAGGCGCGCGCGGACGTGCTGGCACTATCCACACCCCGCATGGCGATATTGCTACGCCGGCGTTCATTCCGGTCGGCACGAAGGCGACCGTGAAGACGCTCACGCCCGAGCAGGTGCGATCCACCGGCGCGCAGGCGATGCTGTCGAATGCGTACCACCTGTACCTGCAGCCCGGCGAGGAAATCGTCGACCAGGCCGGCGGGTTGGCAAAGTTCTCCAACTGGAACGGCCCGACATTCACCGACTCCGGCGGATTCCAGGTGCTCAGCCTCGGCGCGGGCTTTAAAAAGACCCTTGCGATGGACGTCACCGGCATGCAGAAAGATGACATCGTCGCCGAGGGCAAAGAGCGCAACGCGTTCGTCGACGAGGACGGCGTGACTTTCCGCTCGCACATCGATGGCTCCGAGCACCGCTTCACGCCGGAGGTGTCCATGCGTATTCAGCACGCGCTGGGCGCCGACATCATGATGGCGTTCGACGAGCTC
Organism: Corynebacterium sp. LK31; assembly: GCF_014335015.1. Classification (NCBI taxonomy): domain Bacteria; kingdom Bacillati; phylum Actinomycetota; class Actinomycetes; order Mycobacteriales; family Corynebacteriaceae; genus Corynebacterium; species Corynebacterium sp. LK31. The sequence continues at coordinate 128,447 of NZ_PDGW01000022.1, forward strand.
ACCACGCTGATGAACACCCGCGGCTACCAGGAGGCATCCGTCGAGCGCACGCACCGCTGGGCGCGCCGTTGCCTGGAGGCTCACAACGAGCTGACGATTTCGCGCGGTCAGGTCGATGCGCATGTTCATTCGCTTGACGACGGCCAGTTGCCCATCCAGCAGTTATTCGGTGTCGTGCAGGGTGCGCAGTACGAAGACCTGCGCCGCAAGGCCGCCCGCGGGCTGGTGGAGCTCTCCCGCGAGTTCGAGGATGCCGGCCAGCTCGGCTTCCACGGCTATGGCATTGGTGGGGCGATTGAGAAGCAGAACCTGGGCCTGATCTGCGGTTGGGTCAACGACGAGCTTCCCGACGACCGCGCCCGCCACCTGCTGGGGATTTCCGAGCCGGACGATATTTTCGCCGCTGTCGAGGCCGGTGCCGACACCTTTGACTGCGTCGCTCCGACTAGGCTTGCCCGCCGTGGTGGTGTGTACACGCTCGATGGCCGGATGACCTTGACGAATGCCCGCTTCAAGAACGACTTCCGCCCCGTGGATGCGGAGGTGCCCTCCTACACTTCGCTGAATTATTCCCGGGCCTACCTGCATCATCTGTTGAAGGCCAAGGAGTACCTGGCTGGCACGCTGTGCACGATTCACAACCTGTTTTTCATGGTGCAGCTGGTGGAGAACATTCGCGCTGCGATCCTGGAGGACCGGTTCTTCGAGTATCGCGATGAGTTTATGGGCCGCTACTACGCCAACGGTGGCCGTGCGGTGGGGAATTAGGGCTCGGCTGGGGGCTGGGGTGTGCTGGGGAGTGCTTGGGTCGGTTGGGCTGTGGCTGGGCTGGGGCTAGGCTTCTGCCTTTTCGCACTTCACGACAGCCATGTCACCTCGTGCCATCTGTGGAGGTGGCATGAGGTGACACCAGTGGCGTGAAGTGGCAGGGAACACCCGAATCAGTCCAGTGGCGTGAAGTGGCGGCTGGGCGGGCCCGGGGGAAGCCCAAAACTAGACCTAGCTCTACTGCGCGAGGCAGTCTCAACCGGCATCATGGAGGACATGATCACGGTTGAACGACTCAGCAAGAAGTACGGTTCGAAATTAGCCGTCGATGACCTGTCCTTCACCGTTCCCGACGGTGTAGTGACAGGTTTTCTCGGCCCAAATGGCTCCGGCAAGTCCACCACCATGCGCTGCATGCTGGGCCTCGATACCCCGACCACGGGCCAGGCCTTGTTCACCGGGACGGATTCCCAGGGCAACACCTACAGCAACCAGCCCTTTTCCACGCTGAAGAATAAGCCCAGCATCGCCGGTGCAATTCTGGATGCCGGTTGGCACAACAAGGCTCGTTCGGGCCGCGCTCATCTGCGGGCCCTCGCCCGCGGCGCCGGCATCCCCGACACCCGCGTGGAAGAGTGCCTTGAGCAGGTCGGCATGACCGAGGCGGCGAAGGACAAGGTCGGCGGCTACTCGCTGGGCATGAAGCAGCGTCTGGGAGTGGCAGCGGCTCTGCTCGGCAAGCCGCAGCATCTGATTTTGGATGAGCCGGTCAACGGCCTGGACCCCGAAGGCGTCTCGTGGATGCGCCACACCATCAAGGCGCTGGCCGCACAGGGCTGCGCTGTCCTCGTGTCGTCGCACCTCCTTTCCGAGATGCAGCTCACCGCCGACCGCATCGTCGTCATCGGCCGCGGTCGCATGATCGGCGAGTACAGCATGGATGAATTCCTTTCCGACGGCACGGTCATCGAAGTTGAAGTCGATGACCCCGCTCGGCTGCTGCAGGCGTTAGGGCCGGTCGCGCGTGGGGTTGACGTCGATAAGCAATTGCGCATTCCGCTTTACGACGGCATCAGCGAGCAGCAACTCCGCCGCGACATTGCGGCTGCTGCCTTGCGTGAGGGGCTATTGGTGACGCGGTTGCACACGAAGCGCGACAACCTGGAGGAAAAGTTCCTGGCTGCGACCCAGGAATCGCAGGAATACCGCGCGCAGGCGATTGGGCAGTAGGGGAGTGACTGAGATGAGTTTTGGAAACGCTTTGCGGTCGGAGTGGACGAAGCTAGCCAGCCTGCGTGGCACGTGGGTGTATGTGGTGTTGTTGGTGGGCTCGATAGCTGGGCCGATGGCGGCTTTCAGCATGGCGGCGGACGCTGGTGCAACCGCTGATTGGGAATTGCTGCTGTTGGGGACCGTGATCTTCAACATGATCGTGATTGCCTTTGGTGGCTCCACCCTGGCGGGTGAGTACAACGATCAGATGAATGCGCATGCGTTCTTGACGCAGGACCGAAGGAGCCTGTGGCTTTCGGCACGGATGACGCTGACCCTTGTGCTGATTGCTGTCTGTTGGGTCATTGGTGTGGCGCTTGCTTGGCTATCGGTGACGGTTTCCCCGCGCGTGGAGTTCAAGGGCGGCGACGCTGCCACGGACATGCTCGCCGGAGTGCTTGGCTTTGTAGTGTTTGGACTAATCGCGATGTCGCTGGGAGTGCTGACGCGCTCGCGCGTGGCCGCTGTCGCTATTCCGCTGGTGTGGATTCTGGTGGTGGAAAGCATGCTGGAGTTCGCGGCGCTGGCGTATGCGATTTTCCGGCCACTGTGGCTGGTCACGCCGGGTGCACGCATTCAGCAGTTGTCGACGCAATTGGGCGGTCTGATGGCAAATCCGGAGAATCCACGCATCGGGTTTGAGGCCGGCATGACGCAGCCGATGTGGTTCAACATCGTGGTGCTGGTGGCCTGGATTGTTGTGGCTGTTGGCGTTGCTCATTGGGTCAATGCCAAACGGGATGTGAAGTAAAAGCAAAAAGTGCCGCGACTACTCGCTTCTCAGGCGAGGTCGCGGCACTTTTTTCGTCGTTAAGCGGGAACGCGCGTGTCGTAGTAGCCTTCGCGGCGCTTGACCCACGCGATGACGGCGTAGGTGACTGGCATGACTACAATCTCGACGGCGGTCTTCCAGATGAAGCCGACGATGACGTAGTTGACGAAGGTACCCCAGGTATCGATGCCGATAGCGGTGGCGGCGATGGAGCAGAAGATGAGCGTATCGACGAACTCGCCAACCACAGTCGAGCCCATCAGTCGCGCCCAGAGAGCCTTTTCACCAGTGCGCTTCTTAATGGCGTTGAGCGACCAGGCGTTGAGCAGCTGACCGACGACATAACCGGCCAGACCTGCGAGAACAAGCTGCGGGACGGTGCCCAGCACAGTGGCGAAGGCTTCCTGATTCTCGTACCACGGTGCCGCCGGGAGCTTGATGGCGGCAAAGAAGCAGAGCATTGCGCCGGCGAGGATGGCGAAACCGGTCCACACGGTGCGGCGGGTGGCTTTGTAGCCATAGCACTCGGAAAGCACGTCGCCGATGACGTAGCTCAAGGGGAAGAGGAAGAAGGCACCGTCGGTGGCCAGGCCGAAGATTTCCACGCCCTTGGTGGCGGTGATGTTGGAGACAATCAGCACGCCAATGAAAATGGCCGTGAACATCGGGTACAGCGATTTCGGTACCGGGATGTGGCGTGGCGTGTGTGCTGTGGATTCGGACTTAGTTGCGTTCTCGGGCGCGTGCGAGGTGCTCACAGCGGCAGCCTCGGCGTTGCCCGGCCCAGACTTGGGCAGGTTTTCGTTATTTGTCACGGGAGGGAATGTTACCTGCCGCTCAGGGCTCCAAGCGAGTGCCGATGAAGTCTTCGAGGCCGACTCTGCCTCTCATCCTCTAACTCCTGTGGGTTTGAGTCCGCAGGAGTTAGAGGATGAGCGGGTTTAATTATTTGTTTTCTTAGCTCCACGCTTACTGCGCATTCCATTAACAATAAATGTAAAACAGCTTACAATCAGGCTGCCAAGAGCGATTAAGCAGTAGAGCAGCGCGCGATCTGTCTTTGCCGTAATAGCTGCTGTACTCATAACGGCAGTCTGGTTAGCTAGTTTGCTCAATGTGTACATCCCATTTGCGATGCCCAGGAGACAGAGGAGGCTCACGACTAGTCCGATAATGGAAATCGATGCTAGCCAATTTACGCGCAAACGTGATGACATTGTTCTCCTCTAAAAGATCCGCTTACAAAAAGTCACGCATACATTAACCCTTGATTTTATTGAAAGGTCATGAATGCCTTTCGAGTAAAAGATGAATTTCCTCCAAGATGATTTGAATTATTCAACCGGAGATCTTTCCCCAAGATTTCAACTATCATCTTGGGGTCTCGCTAACATATTCCTGTGACCAGTTCCCAACGGTTGACTAATTCCACTTTACCCACCGGCCGCTACGCCCCTTCGCCGACCGGTCGGCTGCACCTGGGAAACCTGCGCACCGCGGTTCTCGCCTGGGCGCACGCCCGCGCGCAGGGCGGTCGCTTCATCGTGCGTATCGAAGATATCGACCGCCAGCGCTCCCGCCCCGAGTATGAGGCGCAGCAGCTCGCCGATCTCGAGGCCATCGGCATAGACTGGGATGGCGCCCCGGTCCGCCAGTCAGAACGCTCTGACCTGTATGAATCCGCGCTCGCCGACCTCACGCAACGCGGCCTGACTTATCCCTGCTTCTGCACGCGCCGTGAAATCCTCGCCGCCTCCTCCGCGCCGCATGGCGTGCCAGGGCAGTATCCCGGCACGTGCCGTTCGCTTGACGACGAGCACCTCTCCGCGAAAAAGGCCGAATTTGCGGCGGCGGGGAGAAGGCCGTCGATACGCCTGAAATCGCAGGTGAGTGAGGGGGCCGCGACCGATGAGCTGTATGGCGAGATTGCCGCTCCGATCGATGACTTTGTCCTCCAGCGTGCCGATGGCATGTGGGCCTACAACCTGGCGGTCGTCGTCGATGATGCCGAGCAGGGTGTCACCGAGGTTGTGCGTGGCGATGACCTGATGTCCTCGGCCCCGCGGCAGGCGTACTTAGCCGGATTGCTCGGTCACACCGCACCTTCGTTCGTGCACGTTCCGCTGGTGGTGAACTCTGAAGGGCGGCGACTGTCCAAGCGCGATGGCGACGTGACTCTCGGCGAGGTGTCGGTGGATGCAGCGCAGCGGTGGATTCTGGATTCGCTGAGCGGTGGCGGTGATGCTAGCGATGGCGGCGGGAGCGTAGAGCTCGACTCCATCGCTGACCTCCCGGAAGCCCTGCGTGCGGGTCTGGAAATTCCTCGCGAACAGGTGATTTTCTAGGGGCCGCTTCGTTACCCTCGGGGCATGCCTACTCTTCTTGTCGTCCACCATTCCCCGACCCCGCTTCTGCAGGAAGTCTTAAGCCACGCGCTCGAGGGTGCCAACGACCCCGCGCTGGAGGGCGTGGATGTCAAGGTTGTCGAGGCTCTCGACGCCACCATCGATGACCTGACCAGCGCTGACGCTATCCTGCTCGGCACCTCCGCCAACTTTGGATACATCTCCGGCGCGCTCAAGCACTTCTTCGACACCACCTTCCGGGAGGCGCAGGAAGTTACCAAGGGGCTGCCATTTTCCTACTGGATCCGCGGCGGCTTCGACACCACCGGGGCGGAAAACGCCATGAAAACCATCACGACCGGCTACAAGTGGGAGCTTGCGGCCGAGCCCGTCGTGTTTGTCGGTTCGCTTGACGACGACATCTCCGACCGCCTGGTAAATCTCGGTGGCACCATGGCTGCCCAAATTTTGGGCTGATTGAAGATTTAGTGTCGAGGCCGTGAAATAATGGCCGGGTGAATGATTCAGGGGCACAAGGGTCGCAAGTGACGTCGTCAAGCGAGAAAAACCGCAAGCCCATGATGAGTCTGCTGGGGCCTGCTTTTGTGGCAGCGATTGCCTACGTGGACCCCGGAAATGTGGCTGCGAACCTGTCCGCGGGCGCGAGCTACGGGTATCTGCTGCTGTGGGTGTTGGTGGTGTCCAACCTCATGGCGATGGTTGTGCAGTACCTGTCGGCGAAGTACGGCCTGGTGACGGGGCGGTCGCTGACCGAAGGTGTCGCCGACCGCTTCGGTTCGAACCGGCCGGGGCGGCTGGCGTACTGGGTGCAGGCCGAGATTGTGGCGGCAGCGACGGATGTGGCGGAGATTATTGGTGGCGCCACGGCGCTGTACCTGCTCTTTGGGACGCCGATGCTGCTTGGCGGTGTCATTGTTGGCGTGGTCTCGCTGGGGCTGTTGTTGCTTCAGGGTGGGCGTTCGCAACGCACTTTTGAGGGCGTGATTGTGGCGTTCCTGCTGGTCATTACGGTGGGGTTCCTGGCCGGGCTGTTTGTCACGGGCCTGAGTCTCGGGGAGATGGCCAGCGGAATTCTGCCGCGCTTCCAAGGCGCGCACACCGTGGTGCTGGCGGCATCCATGCTGGGGGCGACCGTGATGCCGCATGCGGTCTACCTGCACTCCGGGCTGGTGCGCGACCGCGAGTACAAGGTGGAAGATGACTCCTCGCTGCGCCAGCACCTACGGGCCACGCGTATCGATGTCTTCGGTGCCCTCGTGCTGGCTGGGTCGGTGAATATCGGCATGCTGTGTCTTGCGGCCGAAGCGCTCCCGGGGGTGGAGGGGACTGACTCTATCGAAGGCGCCCACGCCGCTGTGACCAGCGCACTTGGTCCCGTGGTGGGCATACTTTTCGGCGTTGGGCTGTTGGCCTCCGGGCTGGCGTCGTCCTCTGTCGGTTGCTACGCCGGTGACCTGATTATGCGCGACCTGCTGAAGGTGCGTGTGCCACTGCTGGTGCGCCGAATAGTCACCATCATTCCGGCGCTGCTCATTATCGCCAGCGGCGTGGAGCCGACGTGGGCGCTGGTGCTCAGCCAGGTGGTGCTGTCGATTGGCATCCCGTTTGCGCTGGTCCCGCTGGTGCGCATGACCTCCTCGCGTGCCGAGATGGGCATCTGGGCCAACACCCCACTACTGCGCCGGGTCGCGTGGGTTATCTGCGGGCTCATCATCGCGCTCAACGTGGCGCTGGTGGTCCTGGTGCTGACGGGGAAGGGGTAGCTTCCGGGAGTGGCGGGGTGGGGCCTCGTCGTAAAGCGTGCGGGAGATGGTAGACAAAGCTGTCTAGTTGGTGTTAGGGTGGGCGGCACGATCACAAGATATCGACGAGAAATGGCCTTTGACAGCGTCGATAGGCAACCGCCCGATTCGCGGACCCGGTGCCCCAAAGGAAGATCAGCCCCACAGACCGCCTGCGGGGAAGAGCGAATAGGAGCGCCAAATGCACACCACAATAAGCGACGTCCACATCATCCATCTCAGCCGTCACACCGCTGACCTTCTCGTCGACGGCCGACCCGTCGCCATCCGGCTGCAAGAAGCCGACATCGACCCCCACTCCCGGAATCTCGTCCAACTACCCGTCGACCCCGCCTTCTACGCCACCCTCCGCGGCCAGCAACGCGCCGACTACCTCAGCGCCCACGTCCGCGACGGCGTACGCTACGGCCGCATACTCTGGCACGAGCTTGACGACGGTCGTCACTTCCTCACCATCCCCACCATCGGCGGCTACCATGTGCACCAGGTCTTTGAGGTCCGCCGCAGCCGCGAGGGAGTGTGGAGCCGGCACTGAGCTGGTTGCGTGAGCGTGCCTGGCGTGATGAGCGCGGCGCGGATGCGAGCGGGAACCTCTCCGCCTAGCCTTGGGCTATGCAGGTACGAGACTCCGCAACACCCCCGTTCTGGCCCACCGAAGGCGAAGGCGACTTCTACACCGACGCCGCCGCAGCCGTCGACCGGCTCACCGAAATCCACCGGGCAGGAATGGCCTACCTAGTCGAGCAGTACACCGCCGCCACCGAAGGAAATTCCGGGAGTGGGCCGGTGCGCGCCTACTACCCCGAACTACGCTTCACCGTCCCGGCCGGCAGCGCCGTCGAGGATGTCGACCCCTCCCTGTCACACGGCTTCGTCGACCGTCCGGGAGTGTATGCCACCACCATCACCCGCCCGGTGATGTTCCGCACCTACCTCATCGAGCAAATCAACGACCTGCTCGCCAACCACGGCGGCGAAGTCGAGGTGCGCGTCTCCGACCAGCCCATCCCACTCCGGATGTGCCGCGGATTCGACGCGGCCGCCGAGGAAGCGGCGGGGAGGGAAGGGGCGTCGGCAAGCATGCTGGCGGCAGTGGAGAAGACGTTTACCCCCATCGACTCCGCCAGCATCGACGACACCATCGCCGACGGTGAAGCCGACTACCTGGGCCTGCTCATCAAACCTTTGAGCCTCTTTACCGCCCAGCGCATCGACCTCGCCCTCCAGCGCCTCGAACACTACACCGGGTCGCACGCCGCAAACATCCAGCGCTTCGTGCTATTTACCAACTACCAGCTGCACACGGACGTGTTCCTCGAATACGCCGCCACCCTCACTCCCGGAAATCCGCACGGGTACACGGCGCTGGCGTGCCCGGGTGGGCAGCGCTACGACATCGGCGCCATCCCCACTCCCGGAATTTGCCGTCAGCACGCGCACGCCTCGCAGATGCCGGCGTACCACCTGCTTCGCGACGACCAATGCGGCATCACCATCATCGACATCGGCGTCGGCCCCTCGAATGCCAAAACCATCACCGACTGCCTCGCCGTCACGCGCCCGCACTGCTGGATGATGGTCGGACACTGCGCCGGTCTCGACGGCCGCATGCGCATCGGCGACATGATTCTCGCCAACGGCTACGACCGCGCCGACGGAGTCCTCGACAACTACGTGCCCCTGGAAAAACCCATCCCGCCAATTGCGGAAATCCAGCTCGCCGTCACCAACGCGCTCGCCCGCGTCTCCGGACTTACCGGCGATGAGCTGAAAAAGCGCCTGCGCACCGGCACCGTGCTGTCGACCTCCGACCGCAACTGGGAGTGGCGCTCCCAGGCCGACCTCTACCGAGAGCTGCAGAAATCCACCGCCATCGGCGTCGAAATGGAATCCGCCACCATCGCTGCCAACGGCTACCGCTTCCGGGTGCCCTACGGCGCGCTGCTCAGCGTCTCCGACATGCCGCTGCACGACAAACCCAAACTCCCGAAATCCGCCCGCGAGTTCTACCAGTCCTCCAAGGAAGAGCACCTCATGGCCGCCGTGCGCGCGTGCGAGGACATGGCCGCGGCTCCCGACACCCTCCACTCCCGGAAGTTACGTCGGCCGGTGGGAGAGGTCGCGTTCCGGTAGGGCACTTTCGGGAGTGCGTCGTCAAGCCCGTTTGTGCAGATTGTGCATGCTTTACGACGGCTGTGGACAACGCCAAAAAGCGATTGAAGCCGCCCACTCCCGGAAACTAGCCTTAGCCCCATGACGACATTGGGACTGCTCAGCGCGCTGGCGACACGGGGGATTGACGTGCTCGCCGACCTGCGCGCCGCACTCCCGGAAAAATCCACCGGGCACCGGGAGTTGGCAGCCAGCATCGGCTTCGACCCCTTCCGCCTCAAGCGCCTGCTGCGCTGTGCCGAGCGGCTGTTCGGCACGGTCGAGGGCGATATGGATGTCGAATCCCGCGACAAAGCCGTCGCGATCGCCCGGGAGCTGAAGCTGTCGCTGGACACGGTCATGCAGATCGACAAGCGCTCCGGGCAACTCAACAACGTCGAAATCCGGGAGTACTACCGCCTGGACTTCACCCGCGCCGCCGCAGCATACGACTTCGAGGGCCTCGACACCTACATGCGCACCAAGGTCAAGGAGCTCAACCGCACCGACGAGCCGCCGCAGCACCTGCGCGCCCACGTCTCCCGGAATCCGGACATCCGCGGGATGAAGCATCTGCAGGTCACTGGTCCGGCGAACATGATTGACGACCTGGTCGCGCCGCTGACCGTGCGCGCAGCTGAAATCGCCAAAGCGCACGAGGATTACACCCGGGATCGGTGTGTCGGTCAGGCGCTGGCAGAACGCTTGGCACACGGGTCGGAGGGGCCGCTTGACGACGTCGACAAGCTCCGTTACCAGCCCGCGCTCATCGTAACCGCGCAAGACATCGTGGAGTACAGCCCGCGGTTTGCGGCGACCTCCAACGGCTCCGTCCTCACTCCCGGACAATTCGTCGAGGCATTGCTCGCGGACACCGGCTGGGTGCTGGTCTACGACGAGCACAACACGCCGACCGACCTACTCCCGATACACAACCCGCGCCTGGCGACGGAGGAACAGCGCATCGCGATGATCCTCGACAACCCCATCTGCGCGTGGCCCGGGTGCCCGCGCCCCGCCCACGCTGGGCAGGCCCATCACCTGGTCGCCAGGAAAAACGGCGGCGCCACGACTATGGAAAACATGGTCATGACCTGCAAAGAACACAACGCCGCCAACGATGACGACAGGCAAGGCCTCAACGGGCACCTCGAGCGTGACGACGGCTCCGGCGCGGTCTACCGCCACCCGCCGTCTCCGCACGCGCCGCCCGAATTCAACCTTGCCTTCCCGACAGCTCTCGCGGGGCGGGCCTACTCGGGCTACCGTCAGCGCGAATAGCTTTACAGATATACCCATAGGGGGTATATATTGGGGTATGGCTAATCAAACTTTTACTGTTACTGGCATGACATGCGGACACTGCGAGGCATCGGTGCGGGAGGAAGTCTCTGAACTCCCGGGAATCACTGATGTCCAGGTTGACCGCTCCCGGAATTTCCTTTCCGTGACCTCGGATGCAGACATTGACACCGCTGCCGTAATCGCAGCAGTGGATGAAGCTGGCTACAAGGCGGTCGCAAACTAAACCCCCAAAGAGGAAAGCGGATGTCTGAGCAGCAACTTCTCACCCTTGATATCCCCGTCGGCGGGATGACGTGTGCGTCGTGCGCAAACCGTATCCAACGCAAGCTGAACAAACTTGATGGCGTTAACGCGAGCGTGAACTATGCGACCGAGAAGGCGCATGTGGAGGCGCCGGCGGACATCAACCCGCAGCAACTGATCGACACAATCGTGGCAGCGGGGTACACCGCTGAGCTTCCGCAGGAGGAGCCCGAACAGGAACCGGGTGCTGCTCCCGAAGGGAAAGACCGGGAGCTGGAAGACCTGCGCAACCGAGTCATCGGCGCTGTCATCCTCACTGCTCCCGTCATCGCAATGTCGATGATTCCTGCCCTCCAGTTCACTAATTGGCAGTGGCTGTGTCTCACGCTCTCGGCGCCGGTCTTTGTGTGGGCCGGCTGGCCGTTCCACCGCGCGACACTGAAGAATCTGCGTCATGGCGAGGTCACCATGGACACGCTGATCACTATGGGGACGACCGCTTCGTTCCTCTGGAGTGTGTGGGCGTTGTTCTTCGGGCGTGCCGGGCTGCCGGGGCTCAAGCACGAGTTCCACTTCACGGTCACTCCTGGTGATGCCGATATGAACATCTACCTCGAGGCGATGGCCGGCATCATCATGTTTGTGCTGATTGGTCGTTACTTCGAGAAGCGCTCCAAGCGCAACGCCGGTCAGGCACTCCGGGAGTTGATGAAGCTTGGCGCCAAGGATGTCTCCGTTCTCGAAAGTTCGGGAGTGGAGAAGCGGCTGCCCGTGGAACAGCTCCGTCCGGGAGTGGTGTTCGTCGTTAGGCCTGGTGAGAAGATCGCGACGGACGGCGTTGTCGTGGAGGGCGCGTCGGCGGTGGATGCGTCGATGCTGACCGGCGAACCGATGCCTGTCGAGGTCGGCCCTGGCGATGAGGTGACGGGGGCGACGATCAATACGTCTGGGCGGCTGCTCGTGCGGGCGACGCGCGTGGGCTCGGAGACGCAGTTGGCGCAGATGGCGGCGATGGTCGAGGCGGCGCAGACGGGTAAGGCGCCGGTGCAGCGGCTGGCGGATCGGGTTTCGGGAGTGTTCGTGCCCGCCGTCATCGCGATCGCCGCGGTCACGCTGGGCGCGTGGTTGTTTACGGGGCACGGCGCGAGTGAGGCGGTCACGGCTGCGGTCGCCGTGCTCATCATCGCGTGCCCGTGTGCGCTTGGCTTAGCGACGCCCACAGCGCTCCTGGTCGGCACGAGTGAAGGTGCCAAGGCGGGTGTGTTGCTGCGCGGCCCGGAGGTGCTGGAGTCGGCGCGGAAGGTCGACACGGTTGTGCTGGATAAGACCGGCACGGTGACTACGGGTGTGATGGAGGTGACGGAGGTCCCTCCCACTCCCGAAAATCTGCTGCCACTTGCCGCTTCGGTGGAAGCGGCGTCGCACCACCCGATTGCGCAGGCGATTGTGCGCGCGGCGGATCCGGATTCTCTACTCCCGGTTTCGGATTTCCGGGATATTCCGGGAGTGGGGGTTGAAGGCACCGTGGATGGCCACCGCATCGAGGTCGGCCGCACCGGGGAAAATTCCGGGAGTGGGGGGACGGTGGTTGCGGTGCGCCGCGATGGAGAGCTCCTGGGCACGTTGGAGGTGTCGGATTCGGTGAAGCCGACGTCGGCGGCTGCGGTCGCGAAATTCCGGGAGTGGGGGGTGCGGCCGATTCTGCTGACCGGCGACGCCGCCGGCCCGGCGTTTCGGGTCGCAGATGAGGTCGGTATTGCTCGCGAGGATGTGATTTCGGGAGTGATGCCGGAGGATAAGGTCGCGACGATTGAGAAGTTGCAGGCTGGCGGCGCGTGTGTGGCGATGGTCGGCGATGGCATCAATGATGCTGCGGCTCTTGCGCAGGCGGATTTGGGCATGGCGATGGGCACGGGCACCGATGTGGCGATGGAGGCTGCGGATATCACGCTGGTGCGTGGTGATCTGTTGGCGGCTGCGGATGCGCTGCGGTTGTCACGCCGGACGCTCCGCACGATTCGTTCGAATCTTTTTTGGGCGTTTTTCTACAACGTTTTGGCAATTCCTGTCGCCGCGCTGGGGTTGTTGAATCCGATGTTGGCTGGCGCTGCGATGGCGTTTTCGTCGGTTTTTGTGGTCGGCAACAGTCTGCGTCTGCGCGGTTTTCTCCGAGTCAACCAGCTATTCAAAAAGGAGTAACTCATGAGTGAGTCTTGTTGTTCGTCGCAATCGCATTCGCTTGACGACGATTCTTGCTGCCATGACACCACTGATCCCGGTTATCTCGTGGAGAAGCGGCGTTATGAATCCCGTATCCGTCGCATTGAGGGGCAGGTTCGTGGCATTGGTCGGATGATTGAGAACGAAGAGTACTGTATCGATGTTTTGACCCAGATTTCGGCGGTGAATTCGGCGTTGAAGTCGTTGGCGTTAACTCTTCTGGATGCTCACCTCCATCACTGTGTGGTGCATGCGGCTGAGGGCGGCCCGGAGGAGTTGGACGCCAAGCTGGAGGAGGCCTCGGCGGCGATTGCTCGGCTGGCTAAGTAACTCCCGGAAAAATTCCGGGAGTGGGGGGCGAAACAGCAGTCGGCAGTCGGCAGTCGGCAGCCGGAGTTGGTTGCTGTTGGTTGCACCGGTTGCGCGGAAGTGTCGCTTAAATGCCTCGTTTTCCCTGGTAGGGGGCGCGTTTTGGGAAAATGGGGTTTGTTGGGTAGTCTTTAACGACGTTGGAGGATTCGACTAGCGGCCTATGTCACACGCCTGGAACGCGTGCGGGAGTCACATCCCTCGTGGGTTCAAATCCCACATCCTCCGCAGAGTGAAAACCCCCGGTTTACGCCGGGGGTTTTCTTGTATTTATGCAGGTGAGTGGATTTGC
>NZ_PDGW01000014.1:0-134581 GCF_014335015.1 Corynebacterium sp. LK31
CCGACTAGCGCCTAATCGCAGCAATAAAAAATAAAAATAACGCGACCTGCTCGCTGTCCATTCCACGGGGACGGCGCACAGGTCGCGTCATTTTTTCGAGTGCAATTGGAGGTTGCTATGACTGCAGTGGAAGAAGCTCGGATAATCAAGGGAACCGGTCTCCACCTGATGCTCATACTAACTACCACCAGCACTAATGGGAATAAGAAAACGAGAATGTTTCGTTAATCACCCCCATGATGACCATCCAAAACGCCTACCCTATCGACCCCAAAGCCCCAGGGTCCCGCCTGTCAGATATGACAAAAATAGCCATTCACCTGGCTTTGTAGGTTAGCATTACCTAACATTGCCGACTGTCGAGGATAGTCTGGATTCAATAGCAACCTCCAACCGCAACGGGGGTAGTTTTCCGGGAAGGTTGGGCACAATATCCGTCGTCAAGCGATTTCACGTCATCAATCGGGAAAAAACTTTTAAAAAAACAAGTGTCTCTCATCACACTCATGCATAATGGGGTACAACAGTCATAGTCACTATGACGATGAACCGAGGCCATCGCGTTTATCTGCAGCGTTTATCTGCGACGTACGAAAAGGCCTTAAGACAAAAATTCCACGACAATATTTCTAGGAGCATGTCATGAAGGACTTTCTGCCCCGTACTCACTTCGAAGAAGAGCACAACATGTTCCGCGACATGGTTCGCGGCTTCGTCGAGAAGGAAATCACCCCGAACGTAGAGCGCTGGCACAAGGAAGGTCAGCCGGACCGCGAAATCTTCAAGAAGGCCGGTGAGCTGGGCCTGATTGGTATGTCCACCCCGGAGGCATACGGCGGCGGCGGAGAGATGGACTTCCGCTACAACCAGGTCCTGAACGAGGAGCTCTCCAACGCTGACTGTGGCTCCATCGTCGTTTCCTTCGGCGTTCTCAACGACCTGGTCGCTCCGTACCTGGCCAAGTTCGGTAACGAAGAGCAGAAGCAGAAGTACCTGGCTTCCATGAACGCCGGCGACACCATCGGCTGCCTCGCTATGACCGAGCCGGGCGCCGGTTCTGACCTGGCAGGTATGCGCACCTTCGCCAAGAAGGACGGCGACCACTACGTCCTCAACGGCACCAAGATCTTCATCTCCAACGGCATGATGGCCGACTTCGCTCTCGTCGCAGCTATCACCGACCCATCCAAGGGCCGCGCTGGCGTCTCCATGTTCATCGTCGACGCTGATCTCGAGGGCTTCACCAAGGCTGGCCCGCTGCAGAAGGTCGGCCTGAAGGCTCAGGACACCGCTGAGCTCAACTTCGACAACGTCCGCGTTCCGGCCGAGAACCTGCTCGGCGAAGAGGGCGCTGCCTTCGGCTACCTGCGCACCAACCTCGCTCACGAGCGCCTGACCCTGGCTTGCGGCTCTGTCGCAACTTCCCGCCGCGCCTGGACCCTGGCTTACAAGTACGCTCAGGAGCGCGAGGCATTCGGTCGCCCGATTATCCAGCACCAGGTCCACGGCCACTACCTGGCTGACATCGCCACCCGCGTCACCGCCCTGCAGGCTTTCGTTGACCAGGCCGTTATGGCCCACAACGCTGGCCAGCTGGACGAGACCGGTGCTTCCATGGCCAAGTACTGGACCACCGAGGAGCAGCAAGACATCGTTACCCGCTGCCTGCAGATGTTCGGTGGCTACGGCTTCATGCTCGAGTACCCAATCTCCACTCACTACCTCGACTCCAAGGTCCAGACCATTTACGGTGGCACCAACGAGATCATGAAGGAGATCATCTTCCGTCGTATCGCCAAGGGCGGCGCAGAGTAAACAGCGCACGTCGGCCTAGCCGATTCGCCCCCACACCCCGTCAGGTTTTCCGGGCGGGGTTTTTGCATACCCCAAAGTGGATGGCTGGTGATTATTTACGAGGCTTGATTGGAGCTGGCCTCCCCTGGGCCACAGTCCTCACCAAAACCATTACCCCCTACAAAACCGAAACTATACAATGAGATACCCATCTCATATACTAAGATTCTGTTAGGTAATGGTGATGCACTTCACCAAATTCCCTCCTAGGCCGCGCGAGCGCGTGACCGGAGATGAAGGATTGGAGTTCCAGAGGTATGAGCACAACCAACTCGACCGCTACCCCTCAGCGAAGGGAGGTGTTTTCCACCCGAGCAGCCTTCATTTTCGCCGCTATCGGCTCGGCAGTCGGGCTTGGAAACATCTGGCGTTTCCCCTATGTCGCGTATGACTCCGGCGGTGGCGCTTTCCTTATCCCCTACCTGGTCGCACTTCTGACCGCAGGTATCCCACTGCTCTTCCTCGACTTCGCCATCGGACACCGCTTCCGCGGGTCCGCACCGAAGTCGATGCGTCGCATCAAGCCCTGGGCTGAGCCAATTGGCTGGATTCAGGTCGGTATCGCCTTCTTCATTACCGTCTACTACGCCGTTATTATCGCGTGGTCCTTCATCTACGCCTGGAAGTCCATCCGCAAGAGCTGGGGCCCAGATGCCGAGACCCACTTCATGAAGGACTTCCTCCAAGTAGACACCGAGAGCGTCTTCTCTCTGGACTTCGTCCCCTCGATTTCCATCGTCCTGCTCATTGTCTGGGTACTCGTCATCGGCATTCTGGCCGCTGGTGTGGACAAGGGCATCGGCAAGGTCTCGATTATCTTCATCCCGCTGTTGACCATCCTCTTCGTCGCAGTGGTCATCTACTCCCTGACGCTCGACGGCGCTGCAAAGGGCCTGGATGCATTCTTCACCCCAGACTGGTCCGCACTGACTGACTCCAGCGTATGGATTGCCGCCTACGGCCAGATCTTCTTCTCCCTGTCCGTGGCCTTCGGCATTATGCTGACCTACGCCTCCTACCTGAAGCCACGCACGAACCTCACCGGTTCCGGCCTGGTCACCGCGTTCGCAAACTCCTCCTTCGAGGTTCTCGCCGGTATCGGTGTCTTCGCCACCCTGGGCTTCATGGCAGCGCAGTCAGGTCAGGCCGTTGACGAGGTCGCAACCTCCGGTATTGGTCTTGCCTTCATCGCCTTCCCGACGGTCATCTCTGAGATGCCCAAGGTCATCGGTTCGGTCTTCGGGCTGCTGTTCTTCCTCTCCCTGGCAATCGCCGGTGTGACCTCCCTGATGTCGCTGCTCGAGGTCGTTGTCTCCGCAGTAAAGGACAAGCTGAACCTCGGCCGCGTCCAGGCCACCCTCACCGTCGGTGGCGCCATGGCCGTCATCTCGCTGCTGGCCTTCCCGACCACCTCAGGTCTGGTAACCCTCGACATTGTCGATAAGTTCACCAACAACGTCGGTATCGTCCTGGTTGCACTGCTGACCATCATCGCAATCGACTGGCTCCTGCGCCGCACCAACGAGTTCGCCATGCACCTCAACGCCGTCTCCTCGTTCAAGGTCGGCACCATGTGGCAGATCTTCGTCGGAAACATCACGCCGGTCATTCTCGCCGTCATCCTGTTCCAGGAGCTCATTGGACTTTTCCGGGAAAACTACGAAGGCTACTCCGACACCCAAATCGACATCTTTGGCTGGGGTGTCATCGGCGTGATTCTCATCGGCGCTCTGATTATGGCCATCCTGCCTTGGCGCGGCCAACACCGTCTCGATGGCCCTCCGGGCTCGGACTTCGGTGTGACGCCAGATTTCAAGCGGTCCTCACACCTGCCACGCAAGCACACTCCGGAAACTGAGGAGGTTTAAGCCAAATGTCCGGTATCGCAATTGTCATGATGGCACTGTTCATCATCGTCATCTGGGGCGGTCTGGCGGTCTCGCTGGTCAGCCTATCCAAGCACCCTGACGAGGTTTCCGGTGAGCTGGGAGATCACCCAGAGCTCACCAGTGAAGTACTAGGAGCACAGGAAGAGCAGTAGTTCTTCACTACTATCTCTCCCCTGCCACTCCAGGTATCTGTCTTACTCACCTACGAAATGCGGTGGTCGCTTCTCCAAGAACGCGGCCACCGCTTCCTTATGGTCGGCCGAGACCGCCAAACGAGCCTGCGCGTCCGCCTCCGCCGCAGCAGCAGACAAGGTATCCCGGCGCAGCAGAGCCTTAATCTCCTTCAGCGCGGCCGTCGGCCCCGCCGCAAACTGGACAGCCAACTCACGTGCCCGAGTCGCTGGATTATCCACCACTTCAGTGACCAGGCCGAGGCTCAGGGCTTCGTCGGCAAGCACCTTCTTATCGAAGAACAACAGCTCACGCGCCTTCGCGTCACTGACCATGCGCGGCAGCAGCGCCGACATGCCACAGTCCGTGGCCAGGCCAATCGACGGGAACGCCGCCTTGAACGACGCCTTCGGGCCCGCGATACGGAAATCACAGTGCAGCGCCAACGACCAGCCGGCACCCGCCGCAGCACCTTCGATAGCTGCAATAACCGGAACGTTAATCGCGGTCAGCTCCGCGACCATCGGGTTGTACTCCTCGACAACCTTGCCCATGCCGGCGCCGGACTGCAGGTCAGAAATGTGCTCCTTCAAATCCTGGCCCGTACAAAACGCCTTCGGCCCGCCGAGCAGGATAACAGCGCGCACATCCGGCTCCTGCGCACGCTCAAAAGCGGCTTTCAGCTCCAAGCGGAGATTCTTATCCAGGGAGTTATAGGCATCCGGGCGGTCGATGGTGATGGCTAGAATGCCGTCGGAAAAGTCTTGAGTAACGTTGCTCATAACCTCGCAGGTTATCGCAATCTCCCCCGCCCCGGACGCACTTTTGCACCAAATCACCCGCCGCGAGTAACAAGGGACACATGACACTTCCACGCCCCGCCACGCCTGACGACGTCCACGAGATCGTCGACCTCATCAAAGACCTGGCGGCCTACGAAAAAGAACCCGATGCCGTCCGACTGACCCCCGAGCGCCTGCGCGAACAGCTCTTCGGGGACAACCCTGCGATTTTCTGCCACGTCGTCGACTCCACATCCGGAAATTTGGACGACGGCGCCGGTGGCGGTGATGGCGGTGTTGGTGGCGGTGATGGCGGTGTTGGTGGTGTTGGTGGCGGCAGCCCGCGCCTCGACGGCATTGCACTGTGGTTCCTCAACTACTCCACCTGGGAAGGCACCCACGGCATCTACCTCGAAGACCTCTACGTCCGCCCCGAGGCACGCGGCACCGGCAAGGGCAAAGCACTGCTGCAGAACCTCGCGCGAATTGCCGTGGAGCGAGGCTACTCACGTGTCGAGTGGTGCGTCCTCAAGTGGAATCAACCCTCCATCGATTTCTACCGCTCCCTCGGCGCCTTCCCCATGGACGAATGGGACACCTTCCGCCTCACCGGCAGCGCCCTGCGTGACTTCGGGGCGTAACAGACGGCAGCGCGTGGTGCGGCGGTACGGCGGTGCAGCTGCGGTGCGTTTGCGCGGTGAAAAGTCCGGATGTGGATAACTGCTAAACCGGCTGACTTATCCACAGCCTGCCCTCGTAGGCGTTGTCCCCCTACATCCGGACTTTTACCTTCAAAGGCATGACAGTTCTTGGGACGCTCGCCGCACTGGCCTCGCGCGGAATGGACACGCTAGCGGAACTCCACGCCGCGCGTCCCGACGGCCACGACGCCACCTCCCACTTGGCGGCAACCCTCGGCCTTGACCCGGCGCGCCTCCGGCTTTTGCTACGCGTCGCCGCCCACTATCTCCAACCCGCTGACACCGAGGAAAACACCAAAGCCCGCGAAGACGCCACCGCCCTTGCGCGCCAGCTCGGCCTCAGCCTGGACACCTGCGTGCTTATCGACAAGCGCAGCCGCCAAGCCAACAACGCCGAACTCCACGACAACCTCCGCCTCACATTCGTCGCTGCCGCCGAACGCCTCGGCTTCGAAGAACTCGATCTCTACATGCGGGAAACTCTCACCGAGCTCAACACCGAAGACGAGCCACCCCAGCACCTGCGCGCCCGATTTTCCCGGAAGGTAGACATCCGGGGAATGAAGCACTTCCACATCTCCGGTCCCTCGGATATGCTCGACAATCTCCTGTCGCCGCTTACCATCCGTGCCGCAGAAATCCGGAAGTCCCATCCGGAGTTTTCCCACGACCGCTGCGTCGGCCAAGCGCTTGCCGAGCGCCTCGAGCATGCCGATGCCGCAACGCCCGTCGATAAGCTCGATGAAATGCGCTACCAACCCGCCATCATCATCACCGCACAAGACCTCATCGACTACAGCCCGCGATTCGCCGCCACCACCAACGGCTCTGCGCTCGCCCCCGACGTCTTCCTCAACGCCCTACTCGCCGACACCGGGTGGGCCGTGCTTTACGACGAACACAGCGCCATTACGGACTTATTTCCCATCGGCAACCCCCGCCTGGCGACTGAAGAGCAGCGCATCGCGATGCTCATCGACAACCCCATCTGCGCCTGGCCCGGCTGTGAACGCCCCGCCTATAGCGGACAAGCGCACCACCTAGTCGCCCACAAACACGGCGGCACAACCACGCTGGACAACCTCACCATGGTCTGCCGCGAACACAACGGGCTTAACGACGACGACCGGGAAGGACGCAACGGCCACCTCGAACGCATCCCCACATCCGGACATATTCGATGGCGCCCACCTGACAAGACTCGGCCGCCGCTGTTTAGCAACTCATTCGTGACATCAATGTCCGGGAGGTCCTACGCCGGATACCGGGCAGGCACGACGAAACAGCTCGGGCCGGAGCCACCACCTCCGGACCAAAACCCGGATGTACGGGAAAACCCGTCCTAGCGCACTGCTAGAACGGGTACTTGCGCTGCAAAAACGCAGAATTAGATGAGGTTCCAGTCCTCGATGCCGTCGTAAAGCGGGAATTCCTGAGCAATCTTCGAAACACGAGCACGCAGGGAGTCAACATCCGCATTCTTGCCGGCGGCGAGAGCAGTACCGATGACATCGGCGACCTCGGTGAAGGCCTTCTCGTCGAGACCACGGGTGGCCAGCGCCGGAGTACCGATACGAAGTCCGGATGTAACCATCGGAGGACGCGGGTCAAACGGAACAGCATTGCGGTTGACGGTAATGCCAACAGCGTGGAGCAGATCCTCGGCCTCCTGGCCGTTCATCTCAGAATTGCGCAGATCCGCCAGAACCAGGTGGACATCGGTGCCGCCAGTGAGAACATCGACGCCAGCCTCGGCGCAGTCGGAAGCGGTGAGACGCTCAGCCAGAATGCGGGCACCAGCCAGAGTGCGCTCCTGGCGCTCCTTGAACTCCTCGGTACCAGCAATCTTCAGCGCCACGGCCTTGCCGGCGATGGCGTGCATCAGCGGACCCCCCTGCTGCCCCGGGAAAACAGCGGAGTTCAGCTTCTTGGCGTACTCCTGCTTAGCCAAAATCATGCCCGAACGAGGACCACCGAGGGTCTTGTGAACGGTAGTCGACACAACGTCAGAATGCGGAACCGGCGACGGGTGCAGACCGGCGGCAACCAGGCCTGCGAAGTGCGCCATGTCCGTCCACAACTTCGCACCGACCTCATCGGCGATGGAACGGAAAGCTTCGAAGTCGAGGTGGCGCGGGTACGCCGACCAACCTGCGATGAGAACATCCGGCTTTTCTGCGAGCGCCTGCTCACGCACCTTGTCCATATCGATCCGCATAGTGTCCTTGTCCACACCGTATGCGGCGACGTGGTAGAGCTTGCCGGAGAAGTTCAGCTTCATGCCGTGGGTCAGGTGACCGCCGTGTGCCAGGTCGAGGCCCATAATCTTGTCACCGGCGTTGATTAGCGCATGCAGAACGGCAGCGTTGGCCTGCGCACCTGCGTGTGGCTGAACGTTGGCGAACTCAGCGCCGAAGAGCTCCTTGGCGCGGTTGCGTGCCATGTCCTCGACGACGTCGACGTATTCGCAGCCACCGTAGTAACGACGGCCCGGGTAGCCTTCGGCGTACTTGTTGGTCAGAACCGAGCCCTGAGCTTGCAGCACTGCACGTGGAACAAAGTTCTCACTGGCAATCATTTCGAGCATGTCACGCTGACGAGAGAGCTCCCCTGCCATTGCCTCTGCGAGGTCGGGATCGAGTTCACGCAGCGATTGGTAGCGGACATCGTTATTGTTAGACCCGGTCATGAGTAGGTTTTCGACCTTTCAATGAAACTTCAATGCCACAGGCCATGCTAGCCCTTTATGGGGCAAACCACGAAAGCAGCACCATTCAGGTATGCCCCCTTTATTGACTCGTTTTCCGGTTTTCGGCACCCCCTTGGCACAATTGGAAGTATGACGCGCGCAACATCCCCCAGCCCGTACGTCGAGTTCAAACGCGAGCAGTGGCGCGAAATGCGCAAGAATATGCCTCTGGTGCTGACGGAAGAGGAAGCTGAACGACTTTCCGGTATCGGTGAAAACATCGACCTGGACGAAGTCGCCGAGGTCTATCTTCCGCTTTCTCGTCTGATTCACATGCGTGTGGCGGCGCATCGGGAGCTGAACGCCGTAACGTCGAACTTTCTTGGGGAAAATCCTTCGAAGGGGGCGTCGGTGCCGTTTATTATCGGCGTCGCGGGTTCGGTGGCGGTCGGCAAGTCAACGACGGCGCGTTTGCTGCAGGTCCTGCTCGAGCGCTGGGAGACTAATCCGCGGGTGGACTTGGTTACTACTGATGGCTTCCTCTATCCTTCTGAGGAATTGAATCGCCGTGGGATTATGCAGCGCAAGGGGTATCCGGAGTCGTATGATCAGCGTGCGTTGATGCGGTTTGTCACGGCGGTGAAGTCGGGGGCGCGGCATGTGAAGGCGCCGGTGTATTCGCACACGCTCTATGACCGGGTGCCGGATGAGTTCGTCGATGTCGATCGTCCGGACATTCTCATTCTCGAGGGGCTCAACGTTTTGCAGACGGGCCCGACGCTGATGATTTCCGATCTTTTCGATTTCAGTGTCTACGTCGATGCCCCGCGCGCGGACATCGAACGCTGGTACATTAATCGTTTCCTCAGTCTCCGCCAGACGGCGTTTCGCGCTCCGGGCGCGCACTTCGCGGATTACGCCACGCTTGACGACGAAGCTGCGGCCGAGGTGGCCCGACGCATTTGGCAGCAGGTGAACTTGCCGAACCTGACGGAAAATATTTTGCCCACTCGAGTGCGGGCGTCATTAGTTCTTACGAAGTCTCGGGACCACAAGGTTTCGAGGGTCCGGATGCGCAAACTCTAACATCCGGAAATTTTTCCGGATGTAGGGAGGTTATTTGCCGAAGCGGCGTGAGCGCTGCGAAAAGTCTCGAAGTGCGCGGAGGAAGTCGATGCGGCGGAATTCGGGCCAGTAGGTATCGGTGAACCAAATCTCGGAGTAGGCGGTTTGCCAGAGGAGGAAGCCGCTGAGCCGCTGTTCTCCGGAAGTGCGGATGACCAGATCGGGGTCCGGTTGTCCGGATGTGTAGAGGCGGCGAGAAATGGCATCGGTGGTGATGCGCTCCTCAAGCTCGGAAGCATCGATTCCCTCGGCGACTGATTCCCGGATGATTCTGCGTACTGCGTCGACGATTTCCTGCCGGCCGCCGTAGCCAACGGCGATGTTGACCTGGATGCCGGTGTTGTTCGCGGTGACTTCTTCGTCGTGACGCAGCCGGGCGGTCATTCTTTCCGGAAGGAGCTCGAGGTGGCCGACCATGCGCAGGCGCACGTCGTTAGGCGATTGCGCCAATTCGTCGACGACGTCGGCGATGATGTCGAACAGTAATTCCAGCTCTTCGGGGTCTCGCCCGAGGTTTTCGGTGGAGAGCAGGTAGATGGTGACCAGCTCGATTTCCTGCTCGGCGCACCAGCCGACGAATTCTGCGATTTTGCGGGAGCCGACGCGGTGGCCGTGGCTGACGTCGGTGAATCCAGCCTCCCTCGCCCAGCGGCGGTTGCCATCGGCCATGATGGCAACGTGCTTGGGGCGAGGTTTTCCTTCTAGCTCTTGGGCTAGTTTGCGCTCGTAGAGCGGATAGGCGATCCGCCGGAGTGAGGACGGCTGGTTTTCTTTCACATATGTAACCCTACCCAATGGGCACGGCCACTTTGTGCTTAGTCGCGTGCCTGCCGACGCTTCCGAACTTCTGCCGCAAGCGTACGCAGCAGCCGGTCGGTGGTTTCCCAATCCATGCACGCATCGGTGACGGACTTGCCGTATACGAGGCCCTTACGACCATCGGTAATTTTTTGCGCGCCGGCTTCGAGGAAGGACTCCATCATGATGCCGGTGATGCGCTCGTCGCCGCCCCCGATGAGCTTGCCGAGCTCCTCAACGACCTCGGCCTGGCGCACCTCGGATTTTCCGGAATTGGCGTGGGAGGCGTCCACCATAATGCTGACGGTTTGCTCGGCCTTGTTCAGGCGGGCTTCGGCGTCGTTAAGCGATTCTTCGTCCCAGTTCGGGCCGGAGGTGCCGCCGCGGAGGATGATGTGGCAGTTGTGGTTGCCGGCGGTTTCGACGACGGCGGCGCGGCCTTGGTCGTTCATGCCGAAGAAGAAGTGCGGGTTTGCTGCGGAGACCAGCGAGTCCACGGCGACCTGGACGTTGCCGTCGGTGCCGTTCTTGAAGCCGATGGGCACGGAAAGTCCGGAAGCGAGCTGACGATGGACCTGCGACTCCGTGGTGCGCGCACCAATTGCACCCCAGGAGACGGCGTCGGAAATGTACTGCGGGCTGTTGGGCTCGAGGAATTCGGCGCCGGCGGGCAGGCCGGTGCGCAGGACCTCGATGAGTACCTCGCGGGCCATGTGCAGGCCCTTGTTGATTTTGAAGGAGCTATCCAGGTCGGGGTCGTTGATGAGTCCCTTCCAGCCGACGGTGGTGCGCGGCTTTTCGAAGTAGACGCGCATGACGACCAGCAGGTCCTCGTCGAGCTCATCGGCGGTGGCCTTCAGGCGGCGGGCGTAGTCGATGGCGGCCTCAGGGTCGTGAATGGAGCACGGGCCGACAACGACCAGCAGACGATCGTCTTCACGGGCGATGACGCGGGCGACGTCGAGTCGCGACTGCTCTACCTCGTTAACCAGGTTTGGGGTCAGTGGCTGTTTGGCCATGACCTCTTCTGGGGAGGGCAGGTCGTGGAAGGCTACGACGCGGCGGTTCGCGGTCGAGGCGGGGGCTTCGAGGGAAGTTGGAGGGGTCATCTGAGGTCTCTTTTCTCTGGGTGATTAGTTGCGCATTTTGGCTGTAGATACGACAAAAGGCAGCGCCCCGATTGGTTGGGGCTGCTGCCTTTGGCTCCGGTTGGTGGCGACGTGACGATTAGCCGCCGGCTGTGACTATGTCGTCACTGCCTCCGGAGCCTTCGAAAAATAAAATCGCCACATACGCATGTGCTTGACTGTAGCGCACTGCCTAGAATCCCGCAATTCGAACTCCAAATCCCGCCACACGGGAAACAATCAGGGGTGCGCGCAACTGCCCGTCGTCAAGCGACGCGCACACACCTTGACGCTGACTACTCCGCTTCACGACGCTGCTCTGCTGCAGCCATCGCCTTATCCACAGCCTCGGAATCGAAGGGATCCATGTCGTGCGCCTCGGCGAACTTCCGGCGAGCGGCCATGCGCTTCGCGCGCCGCGAGAGATCCCAGCCGAGAGCCAGGATGACGATGAGCAAAACGACAATGATGAGCAGGCCAATAGGAGAGGCCTTACCGAAGTCAGCACCCCGCGGACCAGTGGGGTTCTGCGCCAGGAAAATTGTCGTGCGAGCCGCCAAGGCATCGAAGCTTTCAATCATGAGTTCCAGCTTAGCGTTAATTCCGGACTATTCCGCGTCGGGGTCGATACCAGCGAAGAGATCGGTCTCTGGCAGCTCGGTCTGCACGCGAGTGCGGGCGAGTTCAAACTCTTCGGTCGGCCAAACGCGCTGCTGAATGTCTACCGGCACGGCGAAGAATGGCCCGTTCGGATCGATCTGCGTGGCGTGCGCCAGCAGCGCCTGATCCCGCTGCTGGAAGTAATCGCCGCACTCGACCTGCGTGGTCACGCGGGTCATGATGTCGCCGGGAGTCTTAGTCCAACGACGGAAGGACTCGGCCAGCGGGCTTTCCAAGCCGTTGTCGCGGTAGTAGTTATCCAGCGCGATGAGGCGCGCCTTGATGAAACCGTGGGCGTAGTAGAGCTTGGAAATCTCCCATGGTTCACCGAGCTCGGGGTACTTATCCGTTCCGGACTCCAACCAGGCGCGCATGGACACGATATGGGTCATGATGTGGTCCGGGTGCGGGTAGCCACCGTTTTCGTCGTAAGTAATGACGACGTGTGGACGGAACTCGCGGATTGCCCGGATGAGAGGCTTCGTCGCATCCTCGACCGATTGGCGAGCAAACACACCGTGCGACAGCACCGGCACCGGGTTGCCCGCAGGCAGACCGGAGTCGGTAAAGCCGAGCCACTCATGTTCAACACCGAGAATCTCAGCGGCTGCAGCCATTTCGTTAACACGCACCGCGGCGATATTCTCCCGCACCTCCGGCCGATCCATCGCCGGGTTGAGAATGCTACCGGCCTCACCGCCGGTGCAGGTCACCACTTTGACGCGATGCCCTTCCGCCGCATATCGGGCCATTGTTGCGGCGCCCTTGCTCGATTCGTCATCAGGATGAGCGTGAATTGCCATCAGACGAAGTGCCAATTGAAGTCACTCCCGCTACTATCTCAGTCCATGTTTTCTGGCCGAGGCCGGGGCCCTTCGACCGCAACGATGCTACTACAGCACCGTTTCAATACCGCCCCACTATAGCGCTGCACCATCATATGACCACGCAGCATCGCTACTCGGTGGAACAACATAGCAGCAGGACACTGCGCCACACCAGAAAGATTGTTTAACTGTCAACATTTTACCACGTCGACCAAGAACTCCGATAGGCTAAAAAGCATGGCTGAAAGTTCGGAGCGAAACACCCGAAATACCGCAGCGCCTAACGGGCAGCGCGAGCGCTATGGGGACAACAGTCGCACTCTCCCCGCAAAATTGGTTGTCATCGCTATTGTTGGCATGCTCGTCATCGCCGGCGCATACATCTTCGTTCAGATGAACCGCGTCTCCGCCCCGGATGTCTCTGCAACGCAAGCGGGCTGGAGCCGCACTCCAGGTAAGGAAGATGAGCAGTTCATCTTCACCCTGGACGTCACCCGCGAAAAGCCGGAGCTGGATAGCTACTGCATTATCTACGCGCTGAACTATGACGTGGCAGAGGTCGGCCGTCGCGACGTATTCATTCCGGGCGGCGGCCCCGCTACGGTGCGTATGGACGTCCCCATTGCCACCCGCGAGTTGGCCGTCGCAGGCGATGTCTACGGCTGCTCCACCGACATTCCGGAGTTCCTCGCACCTGCTAAGTAACCGCCTTTCGCAACTGAGGATTATGCGCTTTCACGGCACGTCGTAAAGCGTGCGCAACAACACTCCGACGCGCCTGTTATTGCCATGTGGCGTGACAGTGCTATCCTGTGACGCAGCCGACGGCCCCAAGCGGGGCCGCTTTTGTATTAAATAGCCAAAACACAGGAGGAACCATGACTGAGGCAAAGAACAATAGCCCATGGCTCACCCAGGAGTCCTACGACAAGCTCAAGGGCGAGCTTGAGGCGCTATATGAAAACCGCCCGGTCATCGCCGCCGAGATTAACGAGCGCCGCGAAGAGGGCGACTTGAAGGAAAACGCCGGCTACGATGCCGCCCGCGAGCAGCAGGGACAGGAAGAGGCACGCATCCGCTACCTCGAAGACCTGCTCCAGCGCGCCACCGTCGGCGAGATTCCGCAGGAGTCCGGTGTGGCTCTGGTCGGCACCGTGGTCCACGTCTACTACGACGGCGACGAAGACGACACCGAGACCTTCCTCATCGGTACCCGTGGCGCTGACTCCTCCAACCCGAACCTGGAGACCTACTCCACCGATTCCCCGCTGGGCAAGGCTCTGGTCGGCGCTAAGGAGGGCGAGACCCGCACTTACGCTTCCCCGAGCGGCGACGAAGTGTCTGTCACTGTGGTCAAGGCTGAGCCGTACGACCCGGAGATGGACGCCTAAGCGCTCCCGGCGTTAGACCGCCTCAACCCAGGCGGCAACTTCGGACCACAGTGCCCGATTCTTGGACCGATAGAAGCCCATATGGCCTATCGGTCCATTTTTTGTGCCCTCTCCCGCTTCGATATCGCGCTTTACGACGTCACACTGCACAACCCTATCGGTCAATACGTCGACTGCCAACAACAAAGCGCCGGCCAACCCGTAATAACGGGCTAACCGGCGCTTGTGCGTTAGTTAGTTTTCTAGCGTTTAGTCCCTGAAGTAGGACAGCAGACGCAGAATCTCGGTGTAGAGCCAGACCAGGGTCACAGCCAGGCCGAGGGCGACACCCCAGGCGTACTGAGCCGGAGCGCCAGCGCGGACCAGGCGGTCAGCCTGATCGAAGTCAATCAGGAAGCTGAAGGCTGCCAGGCCGATGCAGACCAGCGAGAAGATGATCGACAGCATGCCGCCGTCACGCAGCGGGAAGCCCAGGCCGAACAGGGAGAGCACCAGGTTGCCCAGCATGAGGACCAGCACACCGATCAGAGCCGCGCTCATAAAACGGGTGAACTTCGGGGTCACGCGGATAGCGCCCGACTTGTAGACGAAGAGCATACCGATGAAGACACCCAGGGTGGCCAGCACTGCCTGCATAATCAGCGCACCTGCGGCAACGCCCTGAATTGGAGCGGTGAACATGAAGCTGATGCCACCGACGAAGAGGCCCTCGAAGGCCGCGTAGGTGAGGGTAACCGGCGCGGAGCCGTACTTCTTGCCGAAGGTGGAAACCAAAACAGTAATCAGACCACCGATGGCGCCGACAATGGTCAGAATCATGGCCAGGCTGGTGGAGACACTGACGGCAATGAAGAAATTGACCGCAGCCAAAACGATGATGGTTGCCAGCGTGATGCCGGTCTTGGAAACGACATCGTCGACCGTCATCGGACGGTAGTCGGCGGCAACCTGCGACTGGTACGGGTTATCCCCGTAGCCAGCGCCCATCTGACCTTGGCCGTAGTGATGTGCGCCCGCCTGTCCGCGGGCGACGGTCTTAGTAAGTGAACTGAATGCAGGATTGCTGCTTTCGCGCACGTCGTCCTTCTTTCTTTTCTCAGTTTTTCTTACGTTTTGTATTCAGGCACACGCGCGTACGTTTGCCTACACTTTCTACAACGGGCGATGTAAAGGTATTGTTCCCAACCCTGAAAAACAGTTAGTATCAAGGTAATTCCTCGCCTGCTGGCGGTGATTTTGTAATCGCGGAAACACTCACAGTCGCCAGGCGTGGGCACCACATGAGTGATTATGAAACAGGAGGTTGGTCAAGATGTCTGATGGCCTTGACTACGATCCGGATACCACTGGTGATTTCGACGAGACCACGCTCGATGGCTCGGAAGGGCTCGATGGCGACTTCCTCACCGGTGATGGCGAGAATTATGTAATGGATCCGCCGGACCGCTGGCGGGGCGCTTCTCCGCATGACACCCTCGGCAAGCGGTTGGCCGAGGAAAAGCCGGACATCGACGTCGACGACGATCTGGATGATGACCCGGAGATGCGTTACGGCGATGTCGACGGCCACGAACCGTTCGAGTTCGGCAACGATGGCCCGCGCGACCCGGACCGCAACCGTCGGATGGGCTGGACTACTTACTAAAGTTTTCTAAGTTTTTGTAGTTTTGCCAAATTTACTATCTCGGGGCGCCGCGCAACAGTAGTATCTGTGCCATGACAGCATCTACTGCTACGACAAACCGAACTACCATCCGCAATCCGCTTAACGACGAGCTCGTTGCCCGCCTTCTTCAGCGCGTCACGGTAGCTGATAAGTCGAAGACCGCCACTATCTCGGCACCATTTACCGGCCAGGAGCTGGCGCAGATTCCTGTCGGTACCCAGGCCGATGTCGACGAGGCCTTCAAGCGTGCCCGTGCCGCGCAGAAGAAGTGGGCCCGCATGGCGCCGGAAAAGCGCGGCGAAGTGCTGCACCACTTCCACGACCTGCTCTTTACCCACTGCGACCAGGTGCTGGACCTGCTGCAGGCCGAGACCGGTAAAAACCGCGCCAGTGCCCACGAGGAGCTCGTACACACCGCTATCACCGCCCGCTACTACGGCAATCAGGGCCCGAAACTGCTTGAGCCGAAGCGAGCGCACGGCGCGGTCCCGGTACTTTCCAAGACCACCGTCTACCACCACCCAAAGGGCGTCGTCGGTGTTATTGCTCCGTGGAACTACCCGCTGACCCTCGCGGTTTCCGATGCGCTGGCTGCACTGATGGCCGGTAACGCCATCGTGCTCAAGCCGGACAGCACCACTCCGTTTACCGCTCTCTTCGCTGTCGATTTGCTCTACCGCGCTGGCCTTCCGGAGGATCTCTTCCAGGTCATTCCAGGACCCGGTCGCGTTGTCGGCCAGGGCATTGTCGGCCAGTGTGACTTCCTGATGTTCACCGGCTCCTCCGAGACCGGCCGCTCGCTGGCACAGCAGTGCGGCGAACGCCTGATCAGTTTCTCCGCGGAGCTCGGCGGCAAGAACCCGCTGATTGTCGCTGAGGATGCCAACATCAACCGCGCGGTCGAGGGCGCACGCATCGGCTGTTTCACCAACTCCGGTCACCTGTGCGTGTCCATTGAGCGAATCTATGTCGTGGACTCAGTCTGGGACGAGTTCGTCCCGGCATTCACCGACCGCGTGAAGGCAATGTCCATCGGCGCTGGCTACGAGTGGGAAACCGAGATGGGCTGTCTGCAGTCGCAGGGCCAGTTCGACATCGTCAAGTCCATGGTCGACGAGGCCATCGAGGCCGGCGCCACCGTGCTGGCCGGCGGTCGTCCTCGCCCGGATCTGGGACCGCTGTTCTACGAACCGACCGTGCTTACCGACGTCCCGGAGGGCGTCGCCCTGCTGACCGAAGAGGTATTCGGCCCGGTGGTAGTCCTCCAGCGTGTCTCGGACGTCCATGAGGCTATCGCCAAGTCCAACGATTCCCGTTATGGCCTCAACGCTTCGCTGTGGACCTCCCCGCGTCGCGCAAAGGAGCTGGCTCCACAGCTTGAGGCCGGTACCGTCAATGTCAACGATGGTTTTGCTGCGGCCTTCGCGTCTGTCGATGCCCCGATGGGTGGTTTCAAGGATTCGGGTGTGGGCCGTCGTCAAGCAGCGGGCGGCCTGCTGAAGTACACCGATGAGCAGACAGTGACCGTGCAGCGCCTTTCCCCTGTGTCGATGCCACAGATGCCGCGTGAGCTGTACTCGAAGGTGTTCAACACGGCACTTGTCCTCGGCAAGAAGTTCAACGTCCTGCCGTAATCCGCATGTAGCGCACACAGATAGCAAAAGGCCAGGTCAGAAAACTCTCCGACCTGGCCTTTTGGTGCCCCCAGTGGGACTCGAACCCACACTGAAAGGATTTTAAGTCCTCTGCCTCTGCCAATTGGGCTATAGGGGCCCTCTGCAAAGATTAATGGGCGATGTGGGTGTCTACCAAACTCGCCACAATCCCGTCGAGGATATCCTTCTCGCTGATGTAGAAGAAGCGCTGCCCTTCCTGCGTCCCTTCGGCACCCGGCAGAGCCTCAAACATGTCCATCAGCCCGTCCACAATGATCGAGCCACCGGCGAAGACATCCGCGCGCTTCGGATGCATGACCGGATTCGCAGCGAGCGATTCCGCATCGGTCTCGACGACGGACGCGGTCAGCGCACGCAACGCCGCAAAGCGCAGCTGCGACAGGTGGATTGCCTCCGGGTCGTAGGTTTCTAGACCCTGTGCCAGCGCCGACAGCGTGGTGAAGGTCCCGGCGCAGCCGACGATGGTGCGAGCCTTGTCGACAGGCACCTTCGCAACAATCTCGTCGGCCAGCTCCGCAACATACGAACGCGCCTCCTGGACCTGCTCCGCCGTCGGTGGCGAGGTCTGCAGGAACCGCTCGGTCAAGCGCACACTGCCCATGGCCACGGAATCGGAACCGGCCACAGTGCCGTCGTGATCGCCAACAATGACCTCAGTAGAGCCGCCGCCGACGTCAATGACGCAATACGGACCTAGTTCGGGCTCCAAGTCATCGACTGCCCCGCGAAAGGACAGCGCCGCTTCCTCGTCGCCGGAAATAACCTCGGCCGCTGCACCCCACGGAGCGAGAATCTCGCGGGTCATTGCAAAGAAATCGTCGCGGTTGCTTGCGTCGCGCGTCGCCGATGTCGCCACCATTCGGACTGCTTGCACTTTTTCGACCTGCATCAGCTCCGCATACTTCGTCAGAGCCTCCCGCACGCGCTCCAGCGCCTCTGGAGCCAGCATGCCAGTGGCATCCACGCCCTGGCCAAGGCGGACGATTTCCATCAGTCGGTGCAGTTCTGTGATTTCGAGAACTCCATCGACTACCTCGACCCGGCTGATAAGCAGGCGAAGCGAATTAGTGCCGCAGTCGACGGCAGCGAGGGTCGTCATTTATCCCTCCACCCCCGGATACGCAATACCGAGCTCGGCAATCGTGGGCCAATCTGCGGGAATCGCGGTGCCGCGCAGTTTCTCGTTCTCCGCCGCCAGCGCCACCGACTCAGTACCCAGTCGGAAGTGATTCGGCCCCTTGGCCAGCGCGTAGGCAATAAGAACGTGGAGGCACTTCACGCGCGTTGGCATTCCGCCACCGGAGAAGTCCGTGCCTAGGTCTTCCATCTCATTGCGCTCTGCCAGAAACGCCTCGTGCGCGCGCTGGTAATCGGCGGCGAGCTCTTCGTCGCTTTCCAGACGCGCGGTCATTTCTTTCATCACGCCGGTCGTCTCCAACCGAGAGGCCTCGGCGGTGAGTCGCGGATCAGTTAGGTAAAAGAGCGTGGGAAACGGAGTGCCATCGTCCAAGCGCGGCTTCGTCTTGACCACACCAGGAGTGCCGTCGGGGCTGCGGTAAGAGATGTCCACTACTCCCCGCGGTTCACGTCCGAGCTGCTCCGCTATCACTTCCAAATCTGCGGTATCCACAGACATCGGTCACACTCCTTTTGCTTCCGTTTTTACTGACACATAATCTCACAGTCGCCTTACAAGCGCGTTGTTTCGCTTTACGACGGCACACTCCGCCGCGCATGCAACCTCGCCGAGAGGCCCCAGGTAGCCCTACGGAGGTTTAGGACTCCGGTACCGTCGGCAAGCTCTCTGGCCTCGTTGCCTGATCGCGCCCCGGATTAGGGCGAGTCTCTTCGGGTTCGGGCGGGATGGAAATGGAATCCCACAGAGTCTCGTACCACTTCTTAGCCTGGTGCTGCGGAATTTCCTCCGGCTGCGTCACAGGCTGTTCGCCCACGGCCGGATCGAGGATACGGAATGGGGTCTCCCCCGGCTCTACCAGCCCCAGGCGCAGACGTGCCTGCTCCTTAACATAGGCAGGGTTGGAGTAAAGCTCCTTTTCATCCTCTAACTGCTTAATTCGCTGTTCCATGCGAGCAATATTGTCCTGCGTTGCGGCTACATCCGCCTGCTGTTGTGCAAAAGTCCGCAGCGGAATTGCGAGAACAGATACTAAGAAAAGCACCAGCAGACCAATACCGATCTTCTGTGCCGTGCTCAGCGAGCGCATTCCCGATGCGATTGCCGCTGCCGAACGCTGCCCCGCCCCTGCAGGGCGCGACTGTGTTCCGCGGCGAGATCGGTCCGATGCACTCATGCCCCACACTCTACCCGACCGCCAGCCGATGAAATAACAAAAACCCGCCCACAACCACGTGCGTGGTGCGGACGGGCAGTGCTAGACGCAGCTTTCGCAGCGCCTCAGCTCTTTACTTGAAACGCGGGAATGCGCTGCGACCAGCGTAGACAGCAGCGTCACCCAGGTACTCCTCGATGCGCAGCAGCTGGTTGTACTTAGCAACGCGCTCGGAGCGAGCCGGAGCACCGGTCTTGATCTGGCCACAGTTCAGGCCGACAGCCAGGTCAGCGATGGTGGTGTCCTCAGTCTCACCGGAGCGGTGGGACATCATGGACTTGTAGCCGGCGTTGTGAGCCATTGCGACGGCCTCGAAGGTCTCGGACAGGGTACCAATCTGGTTGACCTTGACCAGCAGAGCGTTAGCGGCCTTCTTCTCAATGCCCTCTGCCAGACGCTTCGGGTTGGTGACGAAGAAGTCGTCGCCGACGATCTGGACCTTGTCACCAAGCTGAGCAGTCAGGGTGGTGTAGCCCTCCCAGTCATCCTCCTGCAGCGGATCCTCGATGGAGACGATGGCGTAGTTCTCAACCAGGTCAGCGTAGACAGCTGCCATCTCCTCAGCGGTGTGCTCGCCGCCCTCGAAGTGGTACTTGCCGTCCTTGAAGAACTCGGAAGAAGCGACGTCGAGAGCCAGAGCGACATCGTCGCCCAACTTGTAGCCTGCGGCCTCAATTGCCTCAACAATCAGGTCCAGTGCAGCCTTGGTGGAGTCAACCGACGGAGCGAAGCCGCCCTCATCACCGAGGCCAGTGGACAGGCCCTTGTCCTTAATGACCTTCTTGAGTGCGTGGTAGACCTCAGCACCGACGCGCAGTGCTTCCTTGAAGGTCGGGGCGCCAATCGGAGCAATCATGAACTCCTGGACGTCAACGCCGGAGTCAGCGTGTGCGCCACCGTTGAGGATGTTCATCATCGGAACCGGCAGAACGTGACCGTTCGGGCCGCCGACGTAGCGGAACAGATCCAGGCCAGCGGACTCAGCAGCAGCCTTGGCAACAGCCATGGAAACACCCAGGATTGCGTTAGCACCCAGGCGGGACTTGTTGTCGGTGCCGTCCAGCTCAATCATGGTCTTGTCAACCAGACGCTGGTCCTCAGCCTCGAGGCCAATAATTGCGTCCTCAATCTCCTCGAGCACAGCGCGGACAGCCTTCTCGACACCCTTGCCCAGGTAACGGTCTCCGCCATCGCGGAGCTCGTGTGCCTCATGAACGCCGGTGGAGGCACCGGACGGAACCGCAGCGCGGCCCACAGCGCCGTCTTCCAACAGCACCTCAACCTCAACGGTCGGGTTACCACGGGAGTCCAGAATTTCGCGTGCGTTCAACTCGATGATTGCAGCCATAGGTCACCTTTCCGCCGGAACCGTTCCGGCACATGACTCCAATTGTGGCACGGTTTGCCAACCTTCGCCTTAAATCCTTTTCACCCTATGCGGGCTGATTCAGCGCATAGTTCGCCGCAGCGTCCCGAACATCGCGAAGATACTGCTCAGACTGGTTATATGAGCGAATTGCAGATGCCCACCCTTCCGGGGTGGCGAGGTCGCGTTCCCCACTGCAGAGCATCCGTGCGGTGGTCGCAGTTGCGTCGTCGATGTTGTTGGGGTCGGCGACACCATCACCAGACGCATCCATCGCAAAACGATGCCAGGTCTCGGGAATAAACTGCATCGGCCCCACAGCGCGGTCATACTCTGTGTCACCGTCGAGTTCGCCGTTGTCAGTATCGAGAACCTCAGCAAACCCACTCGTGCCGTCCAGCGGCGGACCGATAATCGTCGGACTGACTACCCCATCGGCGCCGATATGAGCCGGCTTGAGCCAATTGCCCGAGTACGTGCCGTGATTAGTCTCCACTTTGCCCAGTCCTGCAAGCGTGTTCCACTCCAGGTGGCAGTTCGGGAACTGTTCTGCCGCAATCACATATGCGTTGCCGTAGGCGCGGAGAGCGTCCTCAGAAATACCCGTCTTCGGGGAAATCTGCTGCGCCCACTGTCGGAGCTGTTCCGAGGTGCGCCCGGGCGCGTTGACATCAATCATCGGCGGTGGCTCAGCCGCAGCAGGCGGCACATTATCCGGAATCGGCTTCTTGGTCAACGACGGGATTACGGGTCCAGTGAACATAGCCAACGCCCCAACCGTGCCAATGATGATCAGCACCGCCAGGGAGGTTAGACCGAGGCAGCCACAGCCTCTCGAGGACTTCTTTTTCCCCTTACTGCGGCCACGCGGCTTCGCCCCGCGGGGTGCGGGGTGCGCGTATTCATCAAAGGGAGAATTAGAAGGCATGGGGAATTACTCTACGGGGTAGACCGTAAAAATCACTCAAACTCGAGGACAGAAATCACTTTTGCTGGAAACTAGCTGTCGCTTTCCGACGGGCCGAAGTCCTCAGCCTCTTCGTTATCTTCGCTGCCCGCTGCCCACTGCTCAGCACTGCCGGCCTGCTGATTCTCCATCTGGGCCAGCTCAGTCAGGAATGCGCGTGAAGCCTGTCGGGTCCGTTCTTCCGCACCGGACTCAGTCTCCAGCCCCGGGGTCGGGACCAGAATCTCCACTGGAATGTCTGCATCGGACAGTCCCAGTGCACGTGCGCGGCGGATGGCTTCCTCAGCCAAAGTCAGAGCTGGCAGCTGTGTGGCCGGGTTCGAGCGCGGACGTCCGCGGCCGTAAGCCCACAGTCGCTCCTGTTCTTCCTCCGACACCATCTCTCCCTCGGCCACAGTGCCGTCGAAGAGGTACGGCTGACGAGCGCGCATCTTCAAAATAAAGTCGGTCGCCACATCGTCGAAGTCGAAGTCCTCCGCGATTTCAGCGTGGAAGAGGATCTGCAGCAGCAGATCTGACAGCTCGCTACGAATGTCACCGCCCTCGTTGACTGCGTCGACAAGCTCGTAGGTCTCTTCAATGAGATACGGCAGCAGGCTCTTGTGCGTCTGGCGAGCTTCCCACTGCCCCGTGCGCCGTGCTGCCGCCATGATGTCCACGGCCTCGACGACGTGGGGCAGACGAGCTGCGGCAAGCTGTTCCTGCGGAGTCAGCGGTTCTGCAACAGGCTCTGCCCCTGGCTCTGCAACCGGTTCTGACTCAGGTTCTTTCACCGAGTCCTGCTGGGGAGCCGCCGCAACCTGAGCTGCCGGAGCTGCTGGGTCCTGCGCATCATCCAGCTCGACCGAGTAGACCTTCTCGCCCGCATCGAGGCGATCGAGTACCTCGTCGTTTTCCATATCGGTGGTGACCAGAATCTCCGCCTGGGACACCGAGTGCCCACCGGCGTCGGCGATTGCCCAGCGCACACGGATCGGGACTTCTTCGGTGTAGCTGACTTCACCGGTCAGCAGGCTAGCGGCTTCCAGCGGAATCGCTGTTGGAAAGCGGCTATCGAGCTTGATGATAGTCATACGGTTTCTAGTCCTTTCCCATGTGCGAGATATCCATACGTGGAATTCCCGCCATCGATGTCAAGAAGTCTGCTACCCACTGCACCAATGCAATATCGCGGACAGGTTTTGCCCGCAACCCTCGCCCTTCCTTCGGCATTCCGACGGAAACCGTGCGCGTTGCCGCACGATAGGTCGCCTGTGGATACAGGCGCTTGAGACGCACCTGCTTGGAGTCAGCAAGCTCCATAGGGGTTATTCTAATGTGCGCACCCATGGCTTGAACTTCATGCACGCCGAATTCCCGGCAAATAATTCGAAGTCGTGAAATAACCGCCAGTCTCTCCACCTCAATGGGTGGGGTTCCGTAACGGTCAACAAGCTCTTCGAGCACTACGTCGATATCGTCCAGCGCACTGGCGGCAGCAAATTTGCGGTACGCCTCTAGACGTAGGCGTTCCGACGACACATATTCGGCCGGAATATTCGCATCGACCGGCAAATCGATCCGCACTTCCTTCGGTTCGTTATCGGAAGCATCCGGAGTTTCACCATCGGCCACTGCCTTCAGCGCGGCCACGGCCTCGCCAACCAGTCGGACGTACATATCGAAGCCGACACCGGCAATGTGACCGGACTGCTCCGCACCGAGGATATTTCCGGCACCGCGCATTTCCAGGTCCTTCATGGCCACAGCCATACCGGCACCCAAGTCATTGTTCTGCGCGATCGTGGACAGACGGTCGTAGGAAGTCTCCGTCAGCGTCTGATTTTCCGGGTAGAGGAAGTAGGCATAGGCGCGCTCACGGGAACGGCCCACACGACCACGCAGCTGGTGCAGCTGGGAAAGGCCCATATGGTGCGCGTTTTCCACAATCAACGTATTGGCGTTGGCAATATCCAGGCCGGTCTCCACGATGGTGGTACACACCAGCACGTCGTACTCGCGCTGCCAGAAGCCATCGACCGTGCGCTCCAGCTGCTCCTCCCCCATCTGACCGTGGGCCACTACCACGCGGGCCTCGGGCACCAAATTGCGGATAGTCTGGGCGACTTTGTCAATGGTTTCCACCTTATTATGCAGGTAGAACACCTGGCCGTCGCGAAGCAGCTCTCGCCTGATAGCAGCGGCGACCTGCTTGTCGGACTGCGCGCCGACGTATGTCAGCACCGGGTGACGGTCCTGCGGCGGGGTGAGAATCTGGCTCATCTCGCGGATGCCAGCAATCGACATTTCGAGCGTGCGCGGAATTGGCGTTGCGGACATGGTGAGTACGTCGACGTGGTGCCGTAGCGCCTTGATGTGTTCCTTGTGTTCGACGCCGAAACGCTGCTCCTCGTCAACGATGACCAGGCCGAGTTCTTTCCACTGCACGCCGGTCTGCAGGAGACGATGCGTGCCGATAACAATGTCGACCGTCCCGTTCTTCAACCCTTCGAGGACCTCCTTGGAGTCCTTCGGCGAGGTGAAGCGGGACAGCCCACGGATGGTGACCGGGAAGCCCTCCATACGCTGAGTGAAAGTGGTCAAATGCTGCTGCGCCAGAAGCGTAGTTGGCACCAACACTGCTACCTGACGGCCATCTTGAACAGCCTTGAAGGCAGCACGCAGTGCCACCTCGGTCTTGCCGTAGCCGACATCGCCGATGAGCACGCGATCCATCGGCACCGGCTTTTCCATGTCAGACTTGATTTCGTCGATGGCCTGCAGCTGGTCCTCAGTCTCGGTGAAGGGGAAGTTATCCTCCATCTCCTGCTGCCATGGCGTATCCGGCGCGAACGCGTGGCCCGGCGCGGCTTGGCGCTCGGCGTAGAGCTTGACCAGCTCTTCCGCAATCTCGCGGACAGCACCACGGGCCTTGCGCTTGGTGGACTTCCAGTCCGAGCCGCCCATCTTCGACAGCGCGGGCTTTTCGCCGCCGACATAGCGCGACAGCAAATCCAGGCTCTCCATCGGCACGTAGAGCTGATCAGAGGGACCTCCGCGCTTGCTCGGTGCGTACTCGAGCACCACGTACTCGCGGCGTGCCTGATCCTCGCCCGTGCCGATGGTGCGCTCAGTGAGCTTCACAAACCGACCAATGCCATGCGTGTCGTGTACGACATAGTCACCGGCCTTCAGCGCCAGCGGATCCACCCGACCACGGCGCTTCGCCGGCTTGCGGCGCCCACCAAGCGCACCTTCCGCGATGCGGTTACCTGTGATGTCCTGCTCGGTAATCAGAGTCAGCGCGCCACCGGGAATACGCGGGAATACCAGACCACCGTGCAAAACACCCTGGTAGACGGTAATTCTTCCGGACTCGGGATACTCCGGGCCTGCCGCCATGCGCGTCGCAATTCCGGCTTCCCTAAACTTTTCCGCTTGCCGACGCGCCCCCGCGGGCGTCGCCGCCACGTACGCCACTCGCTCCCCCGCGACCGTGGCATCGCGCAGCTGCTTCATCAGGTGACCAATTTCCTTTAAGTCGCCGCGTGGCGCGGGCCCAGGCTCGAAGGTCAGTGGCAGCACATCATCTTCGGTGACTCCCGCCTCCAGCATGCCGGGCGGGGAAATATGCCACGAAGTGGGCATCGGGATAGAGGCCAAGCTGCGGTACGCGCTGGGCTCCAGCCCATCCGTGGCGATTGGCGCCGAGCCACCCATCGCAGCAGTTTCCCACGCTGCGGCCATAAACTCCTCGCCTGCACTGATAAGGTCCTGTGCGCGAGAGCGAATGCGCTCCGGCCCGCACATGAGCACATGAGTTTTCTCCGGCATGACCTCGGTGAGCATCTTCATAGGATGCTGACTAATCAGTGGAATCAGCGATTCCATGCCCTCCACCCACTGGCCATCGCCGATGCGGGTGAGCATTTCTTGGACCTGGCCAGAGCGCGTGGTGGCGAGTTTCTCCGCGGCGGCCTTCACGTCGTCGTCGATAAGCAGTGCACGACACGGGAAGATATCCAGCTGGTCGACCTCTACCTCAGAGATCGTGCGCTGGTCAGCGACGGAAAAGGCGCGCAGGTCGGTGACCTCGTCACCCCAGAGCTCGATACGTACCGGCAGCTCTTCGGTCGCAGGGAAAACATCGACGATGCCGCCACGCACGGCAAACTGGCCACGCCTGCCGACCATGTCCACATGCGAATAGCCGTGATGCACCAGCCGCTCAACCAGGTTCTCGCAGTCCTGGTCCAGCTGGATGTGGATGGGCGCGCTGGCTTCAGCCTCGAGGTCGTCCACAATCGGCTGCACCAACGAGCGCACCGCCGCAATCAGAACGTCGACTTTGCCCCGGCGAACGTCGTAAAGCGCCTTACGACGCTGCGCCACGGTATCCACGGCCGGCGAAAGCTTCTCATGCGGGAGTGTCTCCCACGAGGGGAACATAGCTACACGGTCGCCGATCATCGACTTGACCTCGGCAGTCAGGTCCTCCGCCTCACGGCCAGTAGCCGTGACGACCAGCACCGGCACCTTCGTGGACATGGCGTAAATAAGGTGCGAACGCACCGGGTCCGCACCCGTGAGCGCCAGCTCGTCTTCGCCGATGCGCCCGAGCACGCCGACAAATTGGGAATCCGTGACAACGAGGCTTTCCAGCCCCGACAGCGGGTTCGGCAGAATGCTTGGTGTGGCTTTCGCCGAGGAAGATGCAGAAGTTGGCATAGCCCCAATATAACCATGCACCCCGGATTCACCCTGCGTGCTGGTTAGCCGTTCTCCGCCACCTGCATCGGGTCTGCTGCAGCACCTGCTCCGAACTTCGCGCCCTCAGCGGCCGCTGGCACATCAGCGGAGCCATGCAGAGTCGGGGCCCCCTCCATGCCGGCCAGCCCGTTCCAGCACAGGTTCACGATGTGCGCCGCCACCGTCTCCTTATCCGGACTGCGCTTCTCCATCCACCAGCGAGCGGTCTGCGAAACCATACCGACCATGCAGTTTCCGTAGAGCACCGACATGGCCGGGTCGAAGCCAGCGCGTTTGAAAGCCTCGGCGAGGATAGGCGTAACCGACTCAGTGGCATTATTCAGCAGCGTCTCATAGCCACCCGCCACACCGGGGTCGCGAGAAATAATGGAGAATCCCTCCGGGTTTTCCTCGACATAAGTCAGCAGTGCCAACACCGCCTGTTCGATGCGGTAACGCGAGCGCCCCAGGGACAACGCTTCCCTAATCGTGGCCTCCAGGGTCTTCATCTCCTGGTCGACGACTGCCTGGTAGAGCCGCTCTTTGGTACCAAAATGCTCGTAGACAACCGGCTTTGACACCCCGGCTGCGGCAGCGATCTCCTCCATTGAGGCGGCATCAAGCCCCTTGGCGGCAAAGATTCCACGGCTGACTTCTGTCAGCTGAGCTTTGCGCTGTGGACCGGTCATACGTCGTCTCGGAGAATTAGAGGCCATGCTTTTAGATTAGTGGCTAAAGTCTTGCTATCGTATATCGCAGGCGCAAGCGAGTTGGCTGAGTCGAATCAGCGTCGAATCAGCCATGCAATTTTTCGCGTTTGCCCCATTCTCCCATGGTGTAATGGCAACACTCCGGTTTTTGGTACCGGCATTCTAGGTTCGAGTCCTGGTGGGAGAGCAAGCGGGGGGCCGGCCCCTTAATTAAGAAGTGACTTTTCGCCCCGCCGTGACCGTGATGCACCCTGACCGAGGAGTAGCAAGTTTCATGTCGAACGGTTCGGCCACCGCTGTGGTCATTCTCGCCGCGGGTCAAGGCACCCGAATGAAATCCGATACGCCGAAAATGCTGCACGCTATCGGCGGTCGTACCATGTTGGAGCACGCGCTCTATGCCGCCAAGGGCATTAATCCGGATGAGATTGCTGTTGTCGTTGGCCACCAGCGCGAAAAGGTAATCGACGCCATCGGGACTTGGGCTTCGGATACCGAGCACTCCAACGGTGTCGTCATTGCCCACCAGGACGAGCAAAACGGTACCGGCCACGCTGTTCAGTGCGCGCTGGAGCACCCCGAGCTGCAGAACTTCGATGGCACCATTCTGGTGACCACTTCCGATGTTCCGCTGCTGGATTCCGAAGCGCTCCAGGCACTGCTCGAAGAGCACAACCGCAAGCCACGCGCTGCCGTGACTGTGCTGACCTCCACTGCTGACAACCCGCACGGCTACGGCCGCATCGTTCGCAACGCCGACGGCGAAGTTCTGCGCATCGTGGAGGAAAAGGACGCCTCCGACGAGGAACGCGAGATCACCGAGGTCAACTCCGGTGTCTACGCATTTGATGCCGAGACCCTGGCAAACGCTCTCAAGCAGCTGGACACCAACAATGCCCAGGGCGAGCTCTACCTCACCGATGTCATCGGCATCGCCCGTGAGGCCGACCGCTCAGTACGCGGTCACCGCCTCGCCGACGCCACCGTCGTCGCCGGTGTCAATGACCGCGTCCAGCTGGCTACCCTTGGCCGTGAGCTCAACCGTCGCACCTGCGAGGCAGCTATGCGCGGGGGCGCCACTATCGTCGATCCGGACACCACGTGGATTGACGTTGAGGTGGAAATCGGCCGCGACGTCACGATTCTGCCGGGCACGCAGCTGCACGGCAAGACCGTGATTGGCGACGGGGCCACCGTGGGACCGGACACGACGCTGACCAACATGGTCGTCGGCAAGCGCGCCAGCGTCGTACGTACACACGGTTCCGATTCGGAGATCGGCGAGGATGCGACGGTCGGACCGTTCACCTACATTCGCCCGAACACCAAACTCGGTGTCGGCGCGAAGCTCGGCGGCTTCGTAGAAGCGAAGAACGCGCAGATTGGAAACGGTTCGAAGGTTCCGCACCTGACCTACGTCGGCGATGCGGAGATTGGCGAGCACTCCAACATTGGTGCCTCCAGCGTGTTCGTGAACTACGACGGCGTCAACAAGCACCGCACCGTTATCGGCTCGCATGTTCGCACCGGCTCCGACACCATGTTCATCGCTCCGGTGACCGTGGGTGATGGTGCGTACTCAGGTGCAGGTACTGTTATTAAGGACGACGTTCCTCCGGGAGCATTGGCGGTCAGTGGTGGCCGTCAGCGCAACATCGAGGGATGGGTCGAGCGGAAGCGTCCAGGTACCGCTGCTGCTGAGGCAGCGCAGGCGGCGCAGGTAGCTGACAACGCTGACAACAACAAGGAAGACCAGGAAGGCTAGACGGCAGATGACCGGCCAGTGGATCGATAACCAAAAGAACCTCATGCTCTTCTCCGGAAGGGCACACCCGGAATTGGGCGAGGCAGTTGCCAAGGAGCTCGGCACAGAGCTGACTCCGATGACCGCTCGTGATTTTGCCAACGGTGAAATCTTCGTGCGCTACGAGGAATCCGTCCGCGGTTCCGATGCCTTCGTACTGCAGGCGCACCCGGCACCGCTGAACAAGTGGCTCATCGAGCAGCTGATTATGATTGACGCGCTCAAGCGCGGTTCGGCCAAGCGCATCACCGCTATCCTGCCGTTCTTCCCATACGCCCGCCAAGACAAGAAGCACCGTGGCCGTGAGCCGATTTCCGCTCGCCTGGTCGCAGACCTGCTCAAGACCGCCGGCGCTGACCGCATCGTCTCCGTGGACCTCCACACCGACCAGATCCAGGGCTTCTTCGACGGCCCGGTCGATCACATGCACGCCATGCCGATTCTGTCGGAGTACATCAAGAAGAACTACTCCCTGGACAACCTGGTCGTGGTCTCCCCTGACGCCGGCCGTGTGAAGGTTTCCGAGAAGTGGGCCAACACCCTGGGCGACGCCCCGCTGGCCTTCATTCACAAGACCCGTTCCGTCGATGTCGCGAACCAGGTTGTCGCCAACCGCGTGGTCGGCGAGGTCTCCGGTAAGACCTGTCTGCTCATCGACGACATGATTGACACCGGCGGCACCATCGCCGGCGCTGTCAAGGTGCTGCGTGAGGCTGGCGCTGAGGATGTCATCATCGCTACCACGCACGGCGTCTTCTCCGACCCAGCTCGCGAGCGCCTGTCGAAGTGCGGTGCCCGCGAGGTCATCACCACCGATACCTTGCCGCAGTCCACCGAGGGCTGGGACAACCTGACCGTCCTGCCAATCGCACCACTGCTGGCTAAGACGATCCACGAGATCTTCGAAAACGGTTCCGTCACCACCCTCTTCGAGGGTCAGGCATAAGTTCTTTCCGCTTGCCGACGGGCACCCCGCCGCGACCAGCAACCTAGTTTTGCTGGTGGTGGCGGGGTTTGCTGTTTGACCTGTTAGTCCACTACAATTTCTCCGGTAAGTCTCGGCGAGGGCGGCCACAGTAGGTGGTTGCCGTTATCGACGCGACGCTCGCAGCCCAACTTTTGCGCCCACGGTGGCATGGATGCGGCACGTGCTCGACTCGACGACTCAATATCGAATCGTTTAGGAGTCCATTTTCATGGCAAAGCCCAACATCATCAAGATTGATGCCCGTAACCGCACCGAGTTCGGCAAGGGTGCCGCTCGCCGTGCCCGCGTTGCTGGCGACATCCCGGTTGTCATCTACGGCGCTGACCTGGATGCCCCGAAGCACATCCTCGTTGACACTCTGGATTTCCACGCTGTCATCCGTAACCACGGTGTCAACGCTGTTCTGGACGTCAACATCGAGGGCGAGTCCCAGCTGTCCATGGTCAAGGCTGTTGACCAGAACCCGCTGACCCTCGACATCGACCACGCTGACCTGCTCGCCATTCACCGTGACGAGAAGGTTGAGGTTGAGGTTCCGGTCGTTCCGACTGGCGAGCTCGCTCCGGGCGCCCTGCTCATGCAGGATGCCGAAACCATTCTGGTCAACGCACCGGTTCTGGCTATTCCGGAAGAGATCGAGGTCTCCGTCGAGGGCGCAGAGGTCGGCACCATGGTTCACGCCGGCGACGTTACCCTGCCGGAGGGCCTGGTCCTCACCGACGACGCTGACCTGCTCATCTTCAACATTGTCGAGCCGGAGGAAGAGCCGGCTGGCGACGTCGATGCCGACATCGAGG
Organism: Corynebacterium sp. LK31; assembly: GCF_014335015.1. NCBI lineage: Bacteria > Bacillati > Actinomycetota > Actinomycetes > Mycobacteriales > Corynebacteriaceae > Corynebacterium > Corynebacterium sp. LK31. The sequence continues at coordinate 31,068 of NZ_PDGW01000014.1, forward strand.
GCATGGGCAAGGCTGAGACCCCGGATGAGCCGGCTGAGGAAGAGGCTGAGTAATTCAAACGCTGAATGGCTCTATCTGACTGAACCAGTACAGGCTTTCACGTTTAGCTAAAAAGGGACGGACACTCTGGTCCGTCCCTTTTTTGTTCTTGAAACTCCCCGAAGCCAACAGACCGCGCACCGTGTGCCAAGATTGAATTCATGAACGCCTCCACCACACCTCTGCTTGTCGTGGGGCTCGGCAACCCTGGGCCCAAATATGAACTCACCCGCCATAACGTCGGGCATCTGGTGCTAGATGAACTAGCGAGCCGCACTTCTCCGATGCCTTCGTCGTTTAGCGTGCATAAGAAGTCCAACGCTGAGATTGTGCAGACTCGGTTTAAGACCTCCGATGGCGGCGAGCGACAGGTGATTCTGGCTAAGCCCCGGACCTACATGAATCTGTCGGGTGGTCCGATTGCGGCGCTGGCCAAGTTCTTCAACGTCGCGCCTACCGACGTCGTGGTAGTCCACGATGAGCTGGACCTGGACCCGGGCGTGGTACGGCTTAAGCGCGGCGGGGGCGAGAATGGCCACAATGGCCTGCGCTCGACCACGAAGTCGTTGGGCACGAAGGACTACATGCGGGTGCGTATTGGCATTGGCCGTCCTCCGGGCCGCCAAGATCCGGCGGACTACGTGCTGCGTAATTTCAATGCTAAGGAACGCGAGGAGCTCGCTTTCACTCTGCCCACTGCTGCGGAGGCGGTGGAGCTAATCGCCAGCCACGGGCTGGAGATTGCGCAGAACCAGATTCACGGGCGGTAGCAGTAGCGGGAAGGGGGGCTATTTTCACGTTCCCGGGAGCTTCAGTCTTTACAGCTCGTCGGTGTTCGTGCTGCTCGGCGTTTTCGTCGGCGTTTTCGCTCTGTCCACCGAGCGCCTGGCGGTGGGATTCGGGAAGCTGCGGCAGGGCGCCCGTGAGGGCATCGACCAGGTGATGAGGATCAGGCGCCCGAGGAGCTCCCCGTCCGGCACGCCCACGACTCGGCGTAGCGGCCGCCCTTCGCCAGCAATTCATCGTGCGTGCCCCGTTCTGCGACCGTCCCGTCCTCCGAAAGCACGACGATGAGGTCGGCATCGCGAACGGTGTGCAGGCGATGGGCGACGACAATCACGGTGCGATCGCCGCGCAACGCCTCCATCGTGCCGACGATCGCCCGCTCAGTGGCCGCATCCAGCGAGGACGTCGGCTCGTCGAGAAGCACCACCGGGGAATCCTTCAGAAGCGCCCGGGCAATGGCGAGGCGCTGCCGCTCGCCTCCCGACAGCAGCGTCCCCTCCTCCCCCACCGGGGTATCCCACCCGGAAGGCAGCAGCTCCACGATGCGGTCCACCCCGGAACGCCGGGCGGCCTCGCGCAAGCGATCCCCGTCACCGGGCTCGGAACCGAATCCGGGATCGGCGAAGACCACGTTGTCCCGCACGGACGCGTCGAAAAGGAACGTCTCCTGGAACACCGGGGTCACCAGCGAGTTCACGCCGTCGGTGCCAATCCGAGGCAAGGGTACCCCGCCGATGAGGACCTCCCCCGAGTCCGGATCATGAAAACGCGACAGCAGCCGCATGACCGTCGTCTTGCCCGCCCCCGACGGTCCCACTACGGCAACCAGCGCTCCCTGAGGGGCACGGAAGCTGACGCCGTCGAGAACCTTCTTATCCCCGTACCCGAAGCTCACGTCGCGGAACTCCACGTCATGCCCGTCGGGCAGCTCCGGTGCGGCAGGTTCGGGAAGGGCGGGGATTGCCCGCAGGTCACGCAACGCAGCCAACGTGTTGCGGCCCGCACCGAAACCGCCGGACAACGCTCCCGCCGTGGTGATCGGTCCGGTGAACTGGACGACCACGATGAGCATCGGCGCCAAATGCGCCGGCGCCATCCCGCCCGTCGCGGCGACTGCCACGGCGACTATCACCGCCGCCGTGAACACCGCATGGACGACCGAACCCAGCCGTCCGATGGCCGCCCCCTGCGTCGACGTCGCCTTCGCGAACGCATCGTGTTGGGCCCGGATTGCCTCATCCACCATCGCGTCCGCCGCCGAACCGTCGCCCGCGGCGCGAATCGCCTGCTGGCAGCGGGTGAACTCGATCAGCCTGCCGGAGACGGCAGCGACGGCGTCAGCATGCGCTTCGTCCGACTCCCCGCCGACGCGACCAATGGCCCGGTAGGCGAAGAAGATCACCGGCGCCGACGCGACGAGAACCAAACCGACGCGCCAATCCACCGCCAGAATTCCGAAGGCGATGACGGTCGGCGCAACCGCCGCGGCGATGACAGGCCGCAGGATCACGTGCGGCACGGACGCCGCGAACGCGATACCCGACGATGCCATCTCCGAAAAGCGGCCGGCCGTGGACTTGGTGACGTACCCGAGTGGCAACGTCAGCACGCGTTCGCCCAGAGAACGCAGTAGGGACGACAGCACCGCTGCGGAATTCGCCCTGCCGACCGTCCCCGCGGCGAGAGACAGCACCGCATGGGCGGCCGCGAGGCCGGCGATGACGCCGGTGAAACGCCACGCCGTCGCATCATCTCCCTCGGCCAGAGCCGACAGCAGCGGCAGCAGCGCGACGAACGCCGCTCCCTGAGCCAGCGCGGCAAGCGCGGCCAACGCAATGAGCCACGCCAGCGTCATTCTCGAGCGCCGATCCGTCATCGACCACAAGTCCCGAATCATCGGTTCCCCGCCTTTTCATCGTCTAATTCAGTGCCCCGCGGGGCGGATGGTTCGTCGTCGAGCGCGAACGCGCGCCACAAATCCCGGTAGCGGCCACCGCGCGCAAGCAACTCGTCGTGAGTACCCGCCTCCGCAACCGCTCCCCCGTCGAGAACGAGGATGCGGTCGGCGTTTCGGATCGTGCTCAACCTGTGCGCGATCACAATCACCGTCCGTGAACGGGCCAAACGCTCGATTGCGGACTGGATGAGGGCCTCGGAAGCCGGATCCGCGTAAGCGGTTGCCTCGTCGAAGATGAGCACCGGCGCGTCCGTGACGATCGACCTCGCGATGGCCACGCGCTGCGCCTCACCACCGGAAAAGGTCACGTCGACGTTGACCACCGAATCCAGGCCCTTCGGCAGCGCCGCGATGACCGCATCGAGGTTCGCGAGCTTCGCGGCCGCCATGATTTCGCCGTCGGTGGCGTCTCTCCTGGCCAGCCGGATGTTCTCCCGCAACGGCAGCGTGAGCAACTGCGGATCTTGGAACACCACCGACACCGAGCGGTGCACGTCACGCACGGCAATGTCGCGAAGATCGGCGCCGCCCAGCAGCACCGAGCCTTCAACGGGGTCGTAGAAACGCGCCAACAGCCGGGCGACGGTGGACTTTCCGGAACCGGAGGCCCCCACCAGCGCAGTGAGGGTCCCCGGTTCGAACGTCGCGGACATCCCGTCGAGGACCCGCGGCCCATCGCCGTAGGAGAAGACCAGGTTCCGGGCCTCGAGCGCGCCTCCGCGCACGGGCACCGGATCGGCGGGCTCGACGATCGGCGGCGTGCCCAGCACCTCCGCGATGGACTTCAGGGCAGCGATCCCCGCGATGATGGGTTCGGAGTTCATGGCCACCCGCACGATCGCCGCGGAGAGTCCAAGGCCGAGAACCAGCCCGGCGACGAGCCCCTCCGGTAGACCTCCCGCGGCGTCCCTCAGAGCGAGGCCGGCCCCGCACACCACTGCGAGGACTGTGATCGGGGACGTCACCACGTCGATGACCCCGAGATAGATGTTCGACTGCCGGGACCAGGCAGACCACGCACGGACGAACGACAGCGCCGCGGCATCGTAGCGACCCGCGCCCTGGTTGGCGCGTCCGAAGGACTTCATCACTGAGATACCTCGCACCAACTCGATGACCGCGGCCATCACTCCTTCGGAGGCTCGCTCGTAGTCGCGCTGAAGACCGGCTCCGCGCGAAATCATCACACCCATCAGGGCGAAGGTGACCAGCACCGGGACGACCGCCACCGCCGCAATCCGCCAATCCACCGCGACGAGCGCGATGAGGGAAAGCATAGGAACCAGCACCGCCACCACGGTCTCACCGACGGTGTGGCCCATGAGCTGGTGGACAGCCGCGACGTCCTTCTCAACCGACCCGATGATTCCCGACGAGCGCCGGGCGTCCAGCCAGCCCAGCGGCAACTTCCGGATTTGGGCGACCAGCCGGCGCCGAAGGTGGAGCTGCAGGTCGTTATCCGCCCGGTGCGAGAGCATGCCGGCGGCGCCGTCCGCGGCCATGCGCACCGTTGCGGCGACGACAATGACAGCCACGGCCAACCACGTCCGATGCTCCGGGGCCTCCGGGTACGTCATCGCGATGTCGATGATGCCGACCAGCGAAGCGACGGTAGCCACCGACGACAGGACGGATAACGCGACCACCGCACGCATCCGGGTCCGGATCGGGGCGAGCAGCGACCACGGGCCTACAGTCCCGTCCACGGCGCTCACTTGCCCGCCTCCCCGATTGCGCTTTTCTTCGTGAGAGTACAGAAGTACACCATGCCGGCGTGTGAGGCTCCGCCCAGCTTCAGCCCGTTGGCTTCGGCGAGGTCCTCGAGCTCGCTGTCCCGGAACACCCGGTGGCCCATCTTCGCCATGATGGCCATGTCGACCCGCTCGTTCACGTCGGGATCCTCGGCGAACGTCTGCACGTAAGCGATGCCGTCGTCGGCGAGCAGCCCGGCGACCCTGCCGAGCGCGGCACCCGCATCCTTCATTTGGTGGAGCGCGCCGCACACCCAGATTTCATCGGCCCCGCCGGTCTCTCCCGCGAGCGGCGCGAGGACGTCGGCGACGTGGAATTCCGTCCGGGCCCCGAGCCCTTCGACGGCGGCGCGTTCGCGGGCGATGCGGATCGCATTGGGCGACAGGTCGTAGCCGACGATGTTCGCCCTGCGATAGCGAGGCTCGGCGGCGAGCATGCGGGAGAGCCACCCGGTTCCGCAACCGAGGTCGAGAACCCGGGCCGGCGCATCCGGCCCGGGATCCAGCGCACGGAGCTGCCGATACACGGCGGCGGCGTCCATCGGTTCACGCGCATAGCGGCTGAGGAACCTCGGCTGGACCTTGTCCTCGTAGGCCACGAGGAGTCTGCGGTTGTTCTGGACGATCTGGGCAATCGACTTCATCTGGTTCTGTCTCCGGGTGTGTGGGCCGCGTCCACGCGGCGGTTTCGGGTTAGGTGCTCGGGTTCGCGGGCCGTCGTCGGCGGCGCCGCGCCCGTGGACGTGCCCGTCATGCAGACTCCCCCGGCCTCGTTTTCACGGCGATGCCCCACGCCGCGAGCACGGCGATGCCTAAGAACCAGGCCGCGCAGACCACCAGACCCGCAGCCCCGGTGCCGTTGACGGCCTCGCCGGCCGCGGATACGGGGGTGTGCCCGGCGATTCCGCGCAGGAGAGGACGGAAGTGGTCGGCGGGCATGAGCACCGTGTTGACGAACATCGCAACGATGATTAACGGGATGAGGGCCACGGAACCCTGGGGGCTGGTGATGGAGAACGCGATGTACGTGCCGGTGCATGCGGCCGCCGCGGCAACCATCGCGCCGGTCACCGCGATCCTCCACCACCAGGACACCTCCGGGGGGCCGTCGGAAAGCAAGGCGGCCACCGCCGCGACAACGACCGTCATCGCCATGATCCGGATGAACTCGGCAATAATCCGTGCGGCCGGCACGGCCGCGTACGGTGACGGCATGGTGATTAACCGCTCGTGGAAGCCATTGCTGCGTTCAACGAACACGGTGGACGATCCCGTGATGGCCAGGATGAACGCCCACGCCGTCACGACCAGGATGACCGCGTTCCGGAGTTCGAACTCTCCGGTGAGCTGCCTGACCAGGCCACCGAACATGCGGTTGACGATGAACAGGTACACGAGCGGAGCAATGAACGTCATGAACCAGAAGTCGGGGCGCCGCAGCCAAATGTGGGCGATGCGCCGCAAATGCACGAAGATGGCGTCGATCATGATTCGCTCCTCGAGGTGAACCGGCGGATGAACAGGACGATTCCGGCGACCACCGCGACGCCGAGCCACAGGGCTGCCTCTTCCCCGACGCTATCCGGGAAGGCGTCCGGGGACGCCGCCCTGATCACCTCGATCATCGGCGAAAACGGCATGTGACGTACGACGTCGCGCAGGGAGCCGTCCAAAGCGGTCTCCGGAATGAACGCGGTGGAGAACATAAGCAGCAGCATTTCCAGCGCCTGGATCGATGAGGCCGTCGACACCGGGGCGGGCACCATCAGGATCACCCCGTCCGTGACCAGGGACAGAACCGCTGCGGCGAGCAGTGACCACAGGACAGTCCACGCGACGTCACCGACAGCCATGTCGAGGCCACAGGCCCACGCGACGACCAGCAGCGCCGCGATCGACGCGGACATCCGCAGCAAATCGGTGGCGAGCCTGCCGGCGGCATAGCCGCCTGTGGCCCCGGGCAACACGCGCACGCGGTCAACAAGCCCGGATTCGACGTCCTGTCCCACCGCCATCGCCGACGCCGCGGCGGTGAACATCGCCGCCTGGAACAGGCAGCCGCCGAGCACGAAACGCAGGTACCCGAAGCCGGATTGCCCCGCCGAGTACCCAAACACCGCGTACAGGCACAGCAGGAAGAGGGGCGGAACTACGAACATGGAGATCAGCGACGCGGTGTTGCGTCGCAACAGCAGCAGATCCCGACGGAGAAACGCCGCGACCGACGTCGCACTCATCGCGCCGCACCCCCTGCGTTCATCGATATGAACACCTCGTTGAGGGTGGGCGGCGACACGCTCAGCGAATCCGGCAACGCTTCCGAGGCCTCCATCGCCCGCGCCACCGCCTCGAGGATCCGTGGCCCGGGGTCGACGTCGAGGGACACCGACTTCCCCGCGACGCGGGCGCGGTCCAGGCACGTTCCCCCGAGGCAGCGGGCGAACGCCTCCGCCCCGGCGGCGGTGGCGAAGGACACGCGGAGCACGTGCGACCCGAAGTCGCGGCGCAATTCCTCCGGCGTTCCGCTGGCGACGATGCGGCGGTCCTTGAGCAGATGGACGTGGTCTGCCAGCGCCTCCGCCTCTTCCAGGTACTGGGTGGTCAGCACCAGGGTCATTCCGTCGTCCCGCAGCTGCCGGATGAAGCCCCACAGCTCTTCGCGGCTGACCGGGTCCAACCCCGTCGTGGGTTCGTCGAGGAACAGCAGCCTGGGCACGACGCACAGCGACGCGGCGATGTCGAGGCGCCGCCGCATGCCACCCGAATAGGCCGACACCAACGTCGAGGCACTGTCTGCGAGCGAGAATTGCGCGAGTAGTTCCGTCGCGCGGGCGGCCGCGTCGGCGCGGTCGAGTCCGCGCAGCCGCCCGAAGAACTCCAGGTTCTCCCGGCCGGTGAGGTTCTCGTCGATCGCCGCGAATTGGCCGGTGGTGGCAATGTCGGCGCGCACGCCCACCGGATCCTCTTTCACATCGCGCGAGAAGATGCTCACCTCGCCGGAGTCTGCGGTGATGAGCGTCGACAGGATTCGGATGAGAGTGGTCTTGCCTGCGCCGTTGTGGCCGAGGAACGACACAATCGCCCCGGCGGGCACGGTGAAACTCACGCCGTCGAGCACATGCTTGCGCATCCGGGCACCGCGCTTTCCCTTACGCCCGCCGTCCGGCGGGGCACCTGCACCGCCTTCGGGCGCGGTGCCCGCTTTGCCCGCAATCGGGTAGCTCTTCGTGAGGTTGCGGACGACGATCGCCGCACCTCGTTCAGCTTTCTCCGTCATCGTTTCCCCTTTTCTTTGGTATCGCAGTGGGCCGCTGTCGGCAGCGGCCCCGTGGTCGGGTTGTCATGCGGCACCTCGATATGGATGCCCGCATCGCGGGCGAAGGCGAGGACCGGTTCGAGGAGCCGGGGGTGGCCGACGAGATCCCGGCACCCCGGCGTGACCGGCTTCCCCGCCACCGCCACAACGGTGGCGGCAGCAATCGCCGCGGTCATTTTGTAGGAACCTGGGCCGGTCGCCCGGACGACGGTCGTCTCGGCCGACGGCCCCGCATCGCCCGCGCCGGCGGACGACAGTGCGGCGACCAGCTCGGCGGGTTGCGGAGTGCCCTTCGCCCGCGCCTTCCGCGATGTCACGGCCGCCCCGAGACGGGCGAGCAGACCGGAGACAACGGGCATCGCGTACAGTCTCGACGTGCAGATCTTCTCCACCAACGCATCGGGGAGGGCATCGAAGGCGACGTGGTAGGAATATCCACGGATCGAAGGACACACCTCGCGTACGACGTCGACGTCCGGGCATTCGTAGCCGATTCCGCTTTGCGACGACACCGGGTTGCGCCGCACTTCGACAATGGCGCCGCCGAGCATCGCGCGGTATCCGCCGCGAATGGTCCGGAACATCGACTCGACCGACGCGGCCCCGGATTCCTGGTCGGCGCCGATTCTCAGATCGACCCGCACATCGCGGACCTCTTCGACCCCCGCAGCGCGGGCCCCGAGAATCAACAGTGCCGTCGACAAGCCCGGGCACAGGCCGAACCCGGTGAGCACGGGAACCCCCTCCCGCCGGGCATCCCCGTCGAGGGCCATGATTGCGCGGCGGGCGTCGATCGAATCGTTGACGTCGATGTATCCGGTGCCTGAGTCAATGCAAGCACGGGCGAGTGAGTCTGCGTGCACCTCGAACGGGCCGGTGCAGTTGACCACCCAATCGTGTTTGCGGAATACCCTGCAGATCTCGTTGTGGCCGGCGGCGATCCTCAGCGGGAAGTGCCGCCCCGGGCCATCGTCCGGTTTCTTTCGGGAAGTGTAGGCCAGCTCGATCCCGTCGACGGCGCCGAGCATCCCCCGGACGAGCCGTCCGGTGACGCCGGTACCTCCGGCCACCAGCACTTTCACAGGTTCGCCCGCGTCGCGGTCCCGTGCTTCCCCGCCGTTTCGTCGATCAGTCACTTTCCATCTCGTTTCCCCGGTCCCGCGACCGGTCGATTCCATCGGACGACGGGTCCACTGCCCTGTCGTCCGTTTCCGGCGCCCGGCGCCGGTGTTCGATGTACTCCCCGATGAGAGCCCCAGTCAGCGCGGCATCCTCTCCGAGGACGAACGAATAGTGGTTTCCCGCGACGCCGGCGACGCAGAGGTCATCGACGAGGTGGTCCCGCCACTGGTCGTGGTTGTGAGCCTCGCCGTCATCGGGGAAAACGAACAGCGCCTCCCTCACCCGCCCCTCGGGCCGGTACCGAGTGCGGGCATCGATGAGCGAGCGCAGCGAGTTGAACTCCGTCGCTGTCACCCGGTCGCCGGAAAGCCCAAGGTCCTCCAGGAGCGTCGGTGCGACCGCTGCGGCCAGGGCACGCAGGCGGGCCCCTCGTTCCTCATCGGTCTCGTCGACCCCGCCGAACTCCGCCCAGAGGCGGGCAACCGGCGTTCCGTGCGGGAGATCGGCGATCGAGGGCATCACCCGGGACAGCAGCCCCTTTTCGGATTCCGCGTCGAAATCCCCGACGTCGACCGCGATCCCCGGAGCCAGGCTGTCGAGAAACACCAGCGCAGGATCGAGATCGGCCAAACGGAGCGCCATCTCGGCCGCGATGGTGCCGCCGAGGCTCCATCCAACGATCGCAGGGGCGGCACCGTCGACGAGCACCTCGCGGACCCGGCCCGAGTAGTGGGCCGCGATATCGCCGATGCCGATAGCGTGGGGGAATGGTCTCTCGAACTCCGCGAAGCCGACACCCCACACCTGCCCGCCACCGGGGATCGCGAGTGCCAGGTCTCGGTAGATGTCGACGGTGCCGAATCCGCCGTGGACGAGGAAGATCGGGCGCGCCTCATCACCGCTGCGCAATAGAACCAGCGAACGGTCCGTGGCCGACGCGCCGGGGTCATCCGCGTCCCGCCGGTCGGTCGGCGTGGCCGTCGACTGGCCGACGAGCTCTGCCACGCCACGTGGCGTCGGCTTGGCCAGCGCTTCCGCGAGCGGCACCGACGCCCCGGTGATGTCCTGGATCCGCTGCATCAGTTTCACGAATCCCAGGGAGTCGTAGCCGAGGAGGAACAGGTTGTCGTCCGCGCCGGCTTCGGCGCCGCCGAGGTCGGCCCGGACTATCCCAGTGATGACCGTCAGGTATCCGCGAACTCGGCCCATCAGGTCCCCGGATGCGATCCTCGAGATCGCGCCCGCCCTGTCGCGCTCTGCCGATAACACGCCCGCGACGCCGTCGTCGATCACCCCACCGCCGGAAGAAGTGCCCCCGACCGCCAGGCGCAGGTGCCGAACCTGGCCGACGCTCAGCGGCGCCGCTTCGGAGCAGCCCCCGGCGAAGCCCGACACCGACCTGATGTAATGGTCGAAGATGTCCTCCACCAGTTCCGGTTTCAGGATCTGCTCGACGAAATCCCAGGCGACGTTGATACGCCCGTCGACCTCCATCACCTGGTTGTCCAACAGCACCTGCGGAGTCTGGGAGATGGCGTAATCGACGTCTCCCAGGACGTGGGCATCCTTGCCCGAGCCATCGCCTGCCGCGGCCCCCTCGCCGAACAGCAACGAGGTGTACACGAACGGCGCTATGGCCTGTCCGACGGGCAGACCCCGGTGGCGCGCGATGGTGCCGAGCAACGACACCCCGGAGTACCCGGCCGCCATGTGCCCGAGCAGCCGGTTGCGCAGTTCCGCCGTCCACCAACGGAGATCATGGTCGGCGGCCGCTTTTACAGGCATCAGAATGACGCCGGTGAAATCACCGAAGACGCCGGCGACGTCGGCGATTTCGGAATCACGGTTGTACGTGGTGATGTTGATGCCGACCGAATCCCCCTTCGACCACAGCGACAGGCTCGTCGCATAGCAGGCGAGAAGCAGTGCGGACACGCTGCCGTCGGCGGCGCTGGCCCTTTCCCGCAACAGTGCGGTTTCCTCAGCGGTGAACGTGTACGACAGGCGACGCATCCGCGGCACATCCACGTCCGCGGCCGCACCGCTTGATGGAAGGGTGTTGCCGGGCGGGAATTCCTCGACCACCGTCCGAGTCAACGTCTCTTCGCCCCGCCCGACCGCCGAAGCTTCCCGACGCTTCATCTCCAAGACGTACGTGCGGTAGTCGCCAGTGACGGGCGGAAGCTCCGTTCCTCGGTACAGCTTGTCCAGGTCGTCGATGAAAATCCGCTGGCTCGCCCCGTCTCCGATGATCATGTCCACGCTGAAGAACAGGCGGTGCCGCCCGTCCGGGAGCGCGAACGCCGACAGATGGAACAAGGGCCAGCTGCCCAGATCGAATACCTGGTGGCTCAGCTCATCGCGCTTGCGCCGCACCGCCTCGACCACGGTCGCCTCATCGGCGGTCCGGTAGTCGGCGACATCAATACGGTAGCGCGGAACCTCCGGCAGGATCCGCTGCGTGGCTTGTGCGGTGAACACGACGCGCAGCATCGGATGCCTGCGGATTAGCTTGTCGAGGGCGTCTTCCAGGCGATCGATGTCGGTACCGGGTTCGGTGACGGATTCGATGTAGTAGTGCTCGGTGACGCCGCCCAGCTCGAACCCAGAGTTCCGGCCAACGTAGTAGGCCTTCTGCATGTCAGTCAAGGGGAACGGCGCGTGGGGGTCATCCCCGAATTGTTCCACCGGATCCTTTCCGTGGGCACTCGCGGGGCATTCTCGGGCGCCTCCTGCGGCTGAACCGGCACCGACGGCACAATCGGGGGAAGGCACTGCCTCGGAGACGGCTTCAGACTCGGCCCCGGACTCCCGCATGGCATCTGAGACAAGGCCGGCGATGTGCGCGATGGTCGGGTCTTCGATGACGTCGCGGAAACGGAGCCGGACTCCCGTCTTCTGCCGGATCGCGCGCATCATAACCTGGAATTGCAGGGAATCGCCGCCGCGGCGGAAGAAGGACTCTCCCGCGCCGCACGCCGGATCCGCGGCACCCGTCGACGGGGCTTCCCCGAGAATCTCGTCGAAGACTCCGGACACCAACTCGATCGCCCCGGGGTCGGCGACGGAACCAGCCGAGCCCACGGCTCCGGCCCCCGCCCCGGCGACCTCGCCATCGGCCGTTGCCCCGCCGCCCGCGGCGCCGACGTGCCTACGAATTTCCTCCTGATCCAGTTTCCCGTTGACGGTAACGGGCAGATGCGCCACCGGCAGCAGGACCGTCGGTACCATGTACGCTGGCAAGCAGCGGGCAAGCTCGGCCCGGACGGCATCCCGCGAGCCGGTCATATCGTCCACCGGAACGTAGAGGCACGCCAGTAGTCCCCGATCGCCCGATTCGACGACGGCCGCCATCGACGCGGTCACCAGGCCGGACCGCTCGAGGACCGATTCGATTTCTCCGAGTTCGACGCGGAAGCCCGCGATTTTCACCTGACGATCGCGGCGGCCGAGAAATTCCACAAAACCCTCCGCGTTGAACATGCCCACGTCTCCGGTCCGGTAGCAGCGACCGATGCCTGGGACATACCCGAAGGCGGCAGCGGTCCGCTCCGGATCGGCCGCATACCCCTGCGCGACGCCGAGGCCGCTGATGTGGATTTCCCCCGGCACCCCGACGGGGCAATGCACCCCGTCGGGCGCGAGCACGTGGATGCCCTGGTTCGCCAGCGGGTACCCGTAGGGAATGCGGTTTTCCAGGCTGTCGCGTTGCAGCGGGTACTGGATGGACCAAATACTTCCTTCGGTCGCACCGCCCAGGCTATTAATCGACGCGTTCGGGAACATGTCCATGGCGCGCGCCGGAAGCCCCGCTGCGATGCGATCGCCGCTGAGCAATACGGTGCGCACATCCGGGAACACGTCGTCGTCCGTCGCCCGGACCAGGGCGAGCTCCAACAGGGCGGGCGCGGAGTTCCACAGCGTGACCCGCTCTTCCCGCAAGACGTCGAGGATTTCATCGGCGTTGCGTTCGTCTCCGACCATCGTCACCGTCGCGCCTGCCGCGAACGCACCGAACACGTCGTAGACCGACAGGTCGAATCCCAGCGACGACAATCCGATGATGCAATCAGCGGAGGTGACCCCATACCGCCGGTTCACGTCGAGGATGGTGTTGACACAGTTGCGATGACTGATCCGCACACCCTTTGGCCGGCCCGTGGTCCCCGAGGTGAAGATGACATAGGCAAGGTCGTCAGGGGCAGTGCCGGGCGAAGAGTGCGCACCCGCGCTGCCCGCGCGGTCGCAGACTTCCGCGGCTGCGGGCTTGCCGACGCCCTCTACTCCGCTTTGGTCCAGTTCATCGATCACGCCGGTGTCCAGAATCGGGCCCGCCGCACCTGAGGCTTCCACTACGTATTCTTGTCGCTGGGCCGGCATGCCCGCGTCGACAGGCACGAATGCGGCTCCCGCACGCAATGCGCCGACCATGTTGACGATGTCGTCGGGATGCTTGGTGTAGCGCACGATCACCGCATCCCCCGCCCCGACGCCGGAATCCGAGAGTTGGCGGGCGATGCGTCCGGCCCTGGCCCAGACCTCGGCGTAGGTGTACGAGATGCCCCGGGCGGCTAGGCGCACGGCCGGCGCATCCGGAGTCGCCGCGCATGCGGCTTCGACAAGCGAAACCAGGGTGTCATTGTGGATCGGGCCCGCAGCATCGTTGTAGCGGGCGACGGCCCTCTCCGTCTCCGCATGACGGATGGGCAGAGCCTCTCCCCCCTCCGCCACCACGTCCAGGGCCTCCGCAACGGCTCCGAACATCGCATCTACCGCAGGGAAGTAATCGTCGACCACGTCCCACGACAACGCCATCCCGCCCGATGCCGGCATCACCTGGATGTCGAGGCACACCTGCGCGGTTTGCGTGTAGACGCGTTCGATGACCGGGCTGCGCCCGCTTCCCCGCTCGCCGCCGAGGTAGCTGGTGAACACCACCGGAGCGGTGGCCTGGGACTGATTGGCCGCGTCCCGGAGGAATCGCTGTAGCACCTCCACACCGGAAACGCAGCGGTGGGACAGCCCTTCGCGGATGTCCAGGTCGATTGCCTCCGCCAACCCGTCGATGGTCGCGGCTCTCCCGGCGTCGACGCCGACAAGCATCGATGAAGTGAAATCTCCCATCACCCTCGTGCCCGCGGCGAGGCCGCTGCGTTCGCTGACAGTCACGTTGACCGTCAACGCGGATTCGGGCAGCCACCTGCAGACGACGGCGGCGTTGACGGCCATCACCAGCGACGACAGGGTAACTCCAATGCGGCGGGCACGTTCGCTGAGCTTGGCGGTGACCTCCGCGTCGAGCACCGTGCCCAAGCGCCGGGTCGACCAATCGTCGCCACCCCCCACGGCCGCCGGGAACTCCGGACGCCGCGGCAGATCTGCGGCCTTCTTCTCCCAGTAGGCGAGGTCCTCGGCCCGTTTCCCGTCGCGCCGGCGCGCAGAGATTGCCGCCAGGGCATCCCCATATCTGGAAGCCGGAGCCGGCGGCTCCCCGGCCAGCAGGGATTCGAGCTCGTCGAAGAACAGGTACACCGAACCCGCATCCATGACGATCATGTTGAAGTAGATGAACATCCTGCACCCGCCCGCATCTGCGAGCAGCCTCGCGGCGACCATGGGGCCGTCCTCGTTCGACGATCGCGCCGCGGTTCGCATGTCCCGACGGATCTCCCCCACCGCCGCGTCGATATCGTCGCCGGACCCGACTACCTCGACGGTGGCGAGGCACACGCCGGTCGGGCTCAAGACCCCGGCATCGACGTCGAGCCGATGGAACAGCACGTCGTGACGCCCGAAGACCGCCCGCACGGCCTCCTCCACCTGCGGCAACGAATAGTCGTGCCGGGATTCCGCGTAGATGTACGTCGCTTGGCCACCAAGCTCGATGTCCTCGTCCGCGCCGAGCAGGTAGGCGGTCTGGATTGGATTGAGCGGGACCGCATCCGCGGGACCAGCCCCATTTTTGCCGGCACAGCCGTCATCCGACTCACCCGTCGCTACAGCGGGATCGGCCCCGGCAGCGGCGCCTGCGGCAGATCCGGCATCAGCGCCACCCCGGGCGGCGTCGATGACGGCCGCCAAATCAGCGACCGTGACCCCGGGGTCCATCGCCGCGTAATCGATGGTGACCCCGTACTCGTCCTCCAGCGCCAGCAGCATCTGGAGGAAAGTCAGGGAGTTCGGGATGTGGTCGCGGAGTTTCACGTCCGCCGAATCCAGGTGCACGCCGATGGCGTCGGCGATGGACTCCGACAGCCGTTCGGGGGCGACTCGAGCCCCGGTGCGGGCTCTTCCCACGGCGGTAGATGCGACGGCCGGCGCGATCGTTTCATTGGTCATCGTCATCGCCTCAGAGCAGAGCCTCGAGCTTGCGGCGGAGCTTCTTGCCGTTCGACGCGACGGGCAGCTCGTCGACCCACAGAACCCTGGAGACGGGCACCCCGGCGACGCGCATCAGCTCGGTCGTCGCGGACCGGGCCACCGCCTGTTCATCGATCGGAGGTTCATCCCCGTCCGATTGCCCGGCACCGGTCGCATCGTCGGCCTTACGATCGGTCGGGGTCCGCCTGGCCAAGAACACGGCGATCTCCTCTTCGCCCGTGGCTGGGTTGCTCCGGCCGAGAACGGCAACATCGCGGTCAAGCACATTCTCCAGCACGGCTTCCAAATCAGCCGAATAGTAATTCCGGCCGTTGACGAAGATGATGTCCTTCTTCCGGCCGAGGACGAACAACTCGCCGTCGCGGAGAATGCCCATGTCCCCCGTTGCGAACGCCCCATCATCGGTGAGCTCGTGCTCCACGATCCCCTCTGCTGTGATCGCGGCGCGGGTCATCGGAGCGCCGGCGATGTGGATTTCACCGACGGTGCCGTCGCCGAGGACCCCGCCCCCGTCATCGCGGATGGTCAAGGAAATCCCCGGGACGGCCTTGCCCAAGGCGACGAACTCAGCTCCGGACTCGCTCTCGATGTCCTCGAAACGCTGCCCCGTGGCGATGCCCGTCCGGTCAAGTCGCACCGTGGACAGACCCGAGTAGATATCCCGGGTCGTGACCAGCAGGCAAGCTTCGGACATTCCGTAGGCGGAGGTCAGGGCATCCTCCCGGAGGCCCATGGAGGACATCGCCGCGAGGAACTTCCGGGCCAATGGAGCGTCGATGGGCTCAGAACCGCTCATCAGCTTCTGGACGTTGGAGAAGTCGTAACCGTGGTCATCCCCGAGGGGCCGGCGCTCGAGATGGCGCAGGAAATGCTTGAACGCGAAGTTCGGGCACACTGTCACCGTCGGCCGGTGCCTGGTCACGGCCTCGAACCACCTCGGGGGATCGGCGACCACCTCGGAAACCGGCAGCAACACCTGGTCGTACCCACGAAAAAGGGCGTAGACGTGGAAGCCGATCAGCGAAAGGTTGTGGGTCAAAGGCAGCCACGTGAGCATCTTGTTCTCGTACCGGTGCGCGTGGCGTGGGATCGTCGCGCGCAGACCGTTCAGCACGGACTCGTTGGTTACGATGACGCCCTTTGGCGATCCCGTGGAGCCGGACGAAAACTGGATGAGGGCTTCGCCTGCCGTCCCACCTCGCACCGGGAACGCGGGGACCGCCCCGGCGCCATCCCCGGAATCCACGTCACCCGCCTGAGAGAAGTCCGATTCAGCATCACCCGGCATCGCCGCATCCGGTTCCGCGGCAGCGTCATTGACGATGGACACGTCGAGCAGCCGATCCTCGCCCACGACCACGGCACCGTTTGCGCCGGTGAGCAGCGTGTAACTGCGTTCGTCGACCAGGATCGGGGCCCCGGGCATCATGTCCGAGAGCGTCCGCACCCTGTCGACGTCAACCGGGCCCGACACCGGCGGCGCAAGCGCCGGAACCGCGCCGGCGTAGACGCAGCCCCAGAACGCCCGGATGAGCCCGCGGTTCTCCGAAACCTGGAAGATCACGCGATCGCCGGGGCCGATGCCGGCTTCGGCCAACCGATTCGCAGCCGCCACCGCCTCCGCATGGACCCGGCCATACGGGACGAAGACGTCCCGCCGATTCTCGACGAAGGTGATCCCCTTTTTCGTCTCATCGGCCTTGTCCCGAAGCACGTCGCTGATGGTCCGGATCGTGTTCATTGGTACCTCTTTCGGTTGTCGGCGCCATGCCGGTGCCGGGCGGACCGGGCCCGCATGGCGTGACCCGGAGGATGTGTCTGAAGGGTTGAAAGGGTGAAGCAACTGGGTGGGGCGCGTCTCCGCACAAGCTCAGAAACGCTCGCGGGCCCGGGACCCGCCGGTTCCAGGCGCCCGTCAAGTCACTGCGGACACCAGGGCGGCGACGAAGACCGCGGCGGACGCTGCGGCCGCGAACCCGTCACGCACTCGCCAGGGGTGATCGGTGCGGAAGGTACGCCGCGGATAGAGGCCGAAGTTGCGCATCGCCAGGGTCAGGGACAGCTTTTCGGCGCAGCGCACGGCGCTGACGAACAACGGGAAAGCGATGCGCGCGGGCGTCGTCGCGCGAATGAAACCGGAGCGGAAAGACTGCTCCGGTCGCATCGAGCGCAATCTAATCGCCCATGTCAGCTGGGGGATTTCACTGCGCAGGAACGCTGCGATGCTCACCCCGGAAATCGCTATGGTGCACCATGTGTAGGGCACCCGGAGGCGTTGCACCATGGCGTCGAAAAGCTCCTCGACGCGCATGCACGCGGAGACCAGGACCGTCCCCGCGAACACGGCCATCAACAGCAGTCCGTGATGGATGCCGTGGCGGACGGCTTCCGACGCATCCCCACCTCCGTAGAACTCGGAGCGCCACCCGAGCAGGCCGAAGAACACCCCGATTAACAGGACAAAAAGGACCTTCCCCGCCGTCGCCCGAACGTCGCGTTCCGCGATCGCAGCGAGTGCGAGGAACGCGACCACCGTCAGGGCGAGAACGGCGTCTCCGCCGGAGAGCAGCCCGGCGACGAGGACGAACATCACCGCCGCGACAATCGTGATGGCGTTCAACCCCGCGCGCCTTCTAGCGGCGGATTCATTGGTCCAGGGGCTTTCGTCCAAGGACGTCCGTGCACCGGCCGCGGGCAGTGGGCGATCCCGCCGGGACGACTCCGGGGAAGCCGGCAGGTCGGCTGCGGGACCGGACCAGACGACCTTCCCTTCGGCGACGATGCTCGCCCTATCTGCCCACGTTCGCGCGACACGGCGGTCGTGGCACGTGAACACAACGGTTCCGCCGGCCCCGGCGTATTCCGCTAGCGCATCCAGTACGATGCGCGAGCTCGGCGAATCCAGGTGCGCCAACGGCTCGTCGAGAAGCAGCAAACGGCGATTGGCCGCCACCGCCAGGAAGATGCCCAACCGTCTTTTCTGTCCGCCCGACAGGACGAACGGCGAGACGGGGTCAAGTGCCCTGGGGCACAGGGCTTCCCGCAGTTTCCGCAGCTCATCGGCGCCGAGTGGTCCGTGCGGGTCCGTGCCGGCCAGCGCGGAGTCGATTTCCGCGGCGACGGTCGCGCGGGTGAACTGGTGCTCGGGGTTCTGGAACGCCCACGACGCGAAGGCGTCGGGGACGCGCCGGGCGGACGCGCCGTCGATCCGGAAGTTCGCTCCCGCCTTCATCTGGCCTGACAGCACCGCCAGCAAGGTGGACTTACCGGCTCCGTTGGCGCCGACTAGGGCATGAATCTCGCCCCGTTCCAGTGTCAGATCGGCCCCGTCCAGAATCCTCTCCCCGCCTCGGGCCACGTGGGTTCCGGTCAAGGCCAGCAGTGGAACGGCATCCGCCTCCGATTCCAAATCGGGACGGTCCGGTGCCCCCGTGCCCGGCGTACTGGCGTCCGGCGCTCCGGCGGGCGCGGCCGACGTCGCAATGCCCTTCACCGCGATGCCCTCCGGTGCTCCGTGCGCGGCGACGCTCCCGTCCGCATCGAGGATTGTCACCGTGTCGACCCACCCGTCGAACGGGCGGAGGTCGTGCTCGATGAGCAGGATAACGCGCCCCGGGGACCGCAAATCACGGATGGCGGCGAACAGCGACCGACGACCGTCCTCGTCAACGTGGGCCGCGGGCTCGTCGAAGATCATGACCTCCGGCGCCCTGGCCACAGCACCGGCGATGGCCATCCGCTGGCGTTGCCCACCCGACAAAGCCCACGGATCCTTCTCCGCGAGCTCTGACAGCCCGAGCTCCGATAGGGCCTCGGCTGATTGCTTGGCGACGATGCCGGCTTCCACGAGGGAAAACTCGAGGGCCATCGACACGTCATCGACGACTCGGAGCGTGAGCACCTGCGTCGACGGGTCTTGCCCGACGAAGGTGACCCGGTCCCCGTCCACGGGGCGTTCGGTGCCGTCGGCATCGACGATGTGCACGAATCCGGCATGGTCGATGGGGATGTGCGAGGGGATCAGTCCAGCGATGAGGTGGGCCAGGCTCGTCTTTCCGCATCCCACGGGTCCCGTGATGGCGTTGATCGTGCCGAAATCGAAGGAGAGATCCACCATGTCGGGTGCCCATCGCCCATCGGCGTGCCGGACGCCCGCGCCACTAACCCGTAACCGGGCCGGGGCCGTCCCGCGTGTCGCACCGGCGCACGCGGGTGCTCCGCCGGTCACCGGGTGACCCCACGGCTGCGAAGCCCCTTTGCGACGGCAAAGCCCAGGACCAAAAACACCAGGCTCGATGCCAAGGCTACGGCGAAGCTAATCAGGGTCATAGGCGTGGTCGGCGAGTCGACGCCGACTGCGCGCGGGGCCATCGTTCCCATCAGCGCGGAGAACAACATCGCCGACGCCACGAACTGGGGACGCGTCCACCGCCGGTACAGGGTGACCATGAACGGAAGCTCGATGAGCAATCCTTCCATAGTCAGCGCCCCGATTGCGGCGACGCCGAACGGGGTGGTCGCCGCGGACACGACGCCCATGGCAAGGCACGCGATAAGGCTCGCGCCAGGCTTGCGGACGACGATGAGGGGAACAACGCACTGCAGGAACCACAACCCGAGCGTCGCCGCGACGAGATAAACGTGGGCGATGCCGGCGAACACCTGCAGGTAGGTCAGGGGCACGATGATGAGAGACCCCGCGACGCCGATCGCGGCGGCGACGAGCATGTCGCGGGTGGATGGTCGGCCACCAGCTGCGACCGGTGCGACGTGCACCAACCACCCGTCATCCGTCTGCGACGCCACCGCGTCCCCGGCTCCCCCTCCGGAGAGGGGTTCTCCGGTCGATCCACGTTTTCCGTTCATCGTCGCCGCCTCGCTTCCGTTGCCGATTCCCGATCGGGGACACCACCTGAAACAGTATTAGGTTAGGCAATGCTTATCGGCTTACGCCAGGCTCAATTTACTGAAATTACCCCCGCCTCCCCCCGAACGAAAAACCGCCTTCCCAGCGTGCTCACACAGATTCGCCCCGTACTCGAGCGCGTCTTTGCAGGCGAGATTCTCTCCCGCACGCTGGTGCTGGACTCGCTCATCCACTACGAAGGTCCGACAAAACTGGCCGCCGCAGGTCGAGGCCGGGTCCTGAAGTGGATGCGCAACCGCGCCAAGAAGGACCCTGCTGCCCTGGTTGACGCATTTTTCGCCGCCCTTGCCGAGCGAATCGTCACGGTACCCGACACTGCGGCAGCAGAATTGGTCATTCCCCAGCTGGCGGCGAACATCAAAGCGCTTCAAGCACAGCGCGACACGATTGCCGGACAAGTCGAGGAGATGCTTGAATCGTTCCCTCTTGCCCAGGTCTTGATGTCGATGCCCGGCGTAGGCATCAAGACCGCCTCTAACATCGTGTTGTCCATCGGCGATTGCCAGGACTTCGCCGACGCCGCGCACTTGGCCGCTTACGCCGGCATCACGCCGACCACCCGGCAGTCGGGTACGTCGGTCCGAGGCGAGTTTCCCACCAGGGCCGGCAATAAACAGTTGAAAAACGCGATGTTTCGATCGGCGTGGATCGCGTCGCACTGCCATCCCGCATCGCGCGACTACTACCTGCGTAAACGGGCTGAAGGACAGAAGCACAATGCCGCGGTGATATGGCTTGCCCGGAGCCGCTGCAACGACATCTATGCCCTGTTGACTCGGCGTGAGTTCTTCCGAGAAATCCCTGCTAGAACCATCGCCACGGCTGCGTAGACCGCTGCGCTGATCACCGCCGGCCCGCACGATGCGGCCCGGCGATCAGTCATGGCTACACCCCTCCCATACGATGTACGTGAAAGTCCCGCCTGACTATTGACAATCCACATAGGGCCCCACGCGGATCGGGACCGAGTGGCGGCCGTCACCTAGACGCCGAACAGGGCCACTTCCGCCGAGCCGTATTCGACGATCCCGAAATCACTTTCCCGGATCTTCATCCCCCGCCGGTGCTCGATGTCGCCGGAGGCCCGGAACTGGAGGCCGAAAACCAGATCCTCGTCGCCCAGTTCCGGCAGGTTCACAATCCTCACCAACTCGAACGGCTCATACGCGGAATCCAGGTCGTCGTCGATGGACAGGAAAATCTCTCCGCCCCCCTCCCCTGCCCTCCCCATCGCCTCAACCCCCGTGGTTTAGGAGGGGGGAAGAGGGCGTTCGAGGGCTCAGCAGCTCAAGCTCAGGTCCGCCGCCTTAGAGCTCGTCGATGTGCTTGCGCTTCGGGTAGACCCGCGGACGAGCGCCTGCGATCTCCTCAGCAATGCGGATGACCTGGTTGGAGTAACCGAACTCGTTGTCGTACCAGACGTAGAGCACCAGGTGCTTACCGTTGGCGATGGTAGCCAGACCATCGACGATGCCAGCATGGGTGGAGCCAACGAAGTCGGTGGAAACCACTTCCGGGGAGTGGATGTAGTCAATCTGCTGGCGCAGAACGGACTTGAGGGAAACCTCACGCAGGTAGTTGTTGACTTCGTCGCGGTCGACCTCAGTGTCGAGGGTCAGGTTCAGCACCGCCATGGAAACGTCCGGGGTGGGAACGCGGATGGCGTTACCGGTCAGCTTGCCCTCGAACTCCGGCAGAGCCTTGGCGACGGCCTTTGCGGCACCAGTCTCAGTGAGAACCATGTTCAGGGTGGCTGCGCGACCACGGCGGGAACCCTTGTGGAAGTTGTCAATCAGGTTCTGGTCATTGGTGAAGGAGTGGACGGTCTCGACGTGACCGAACTCGACACCCCACTTGTCATTGACGACCTTCAGCACCGGGGTGATGCCGTTGGTAGTACACGAAGCTGCCGACAAAATGTTGTCAGATTCCTCGATGATGTTGTGGTTGATTCCGTAGACGATGTTCTTCACATCGCCCTTGCCCGGCGCGGTAAGCAGAACCTTGGAAACACCCTTGGACTGAAGGTGCTGTGACAGTCCCTCGCGGTCACGCCAACGACCGGTGTTGTCGATGACAATCGCATCGTTAATGTCGTAGGCGGTGTAGTCAACAGTTGCCGGGTCATTGGAGTAAATGACCTGAATCGGGGTGCCATTTGCCCAAATAATGTTGTTTTCGCGGTCAACCGAGATGGTGCCGTCGAATGCACCGTGGACGGAGTCACGGCGCAGCAGCGAAGCACGCTTGACAATGTCGTCCTCACCATTCTGGCGAACCACAATAGCGCGCAGGCGCGGGCCGTTGAACAGTGCCTCACGAGCCAGCAGAATGCGAGCCAGCAGACGGCCGATGCGGCCGAAACCGTAGAGGACAATGTCGGTCTTCGGGGTCTGTGTCCCGGCACCGATGACGTCGGCAAGCTCACGCTCGAGGAATGCGCGCAGATCGCCGCCTTCCTCTTCGAAGCTGGTAGCCAGGGCGCCCAGGTCAATGGAGGCGGTGCCGAGATCCATCTTCACCAGTTCCTGCAGAATCGGCAGGGTCTGACTCAGGGGCAGCTCCTGCGAGGTGATGCGACGGGCGTAGCGGTGCGACTTAATGATGCCGGTCTCGGTAACGTTTTCCAGTCGGCGGCCGAAGATTGAAGTCACGACATCATTGTTGCGGCGCAGTTGTCCCAGGAGGGGGATCATCTGCTCTGCAAGGCTGATGCGCTCATTCCAGTCATTGCGCTTGATGGGGGCCGAATCCGACATAAATCCTCCTGGCTTAAATGAGTATGAGTTCCCCCTCAAAATACCCCGCACACGCTATTCACCGGCTATCGCCCTCAACTGGGTACCCCGTATTGTGGCCCAGCTTTCACCCAATCGGGGGAGACACCGGGAGACACCTCAAGGAAGAAAATTGAACCCTACTTACCCGTTAGAATAAGAGCCATGACGGAACCCCTGGATATCCAGCAGCAATCTCCCGCCCAGCCGCCATACCGCCTTGTAGTCACGGATATGGACGGGACTCTACTAAATGAAGACAAGGAAATCCCGGAGTCCTTTTGGCCGGTAGTCACGGAGCTGCTCGACCGCGGTGTCCACTTCGCTCCCGCGTCGGGCCGCCAGTACGCAACTCTGGCCGACCAGTTCGCCCCCATTGCACACCGCATCCCAATCATTGCGGAAAACGGCAACTATGTCGCGGATGCGGGCGAGGTGGTTTCGGTTACCAGTATCGACCACGACATCGTCACTCAGTTGGTACACGCGATCCGCCAGTTCAACGACAACCGTGTGGCGGCGGGCCGTACTCCCCTGTCGGTTATTATCTGCGGCGCTGCCAGCGCATACGTGGAGTTTTTCCCGCCGCATTTCAATATTCCGGAGGAAGTTCAGCAGCTGCAGTTCAACGAGGCCGCCAAGTACTACCTGAAGCTGCAGAAGGTCGATGATGTCATCGCCGCTGCCGCCGAGGACGGCATCGTCAAAATTGCCGCCTTTGATCCTTACTCCGTCGAAGAGGAATCGGCCGATTACCTGCGTTCCCAAAGCTCGCACTTGCGCGCGGTAGTCTCCGGTGCCCACTGGGTCGACCTCATCGATGCCAACACCAACAAGGGCACGGCACTCGCCGCCCTGCAGGAGGCCCTAGGTGTCTCTCCTGCCGAAACTGTCTGCTTCGTTGACTACCTGAATGATCTCGAGCTCATCGACCACGCAGGCCGTTCGTTTGCCATGTCCAACGGTCACCCGGAAATCAAACGCCGCGCCACCGACATCTCACCGTCGAACGCGGAGGAAGGCGTCATCACGACGCTGCGCGAGCTGTTCAACCTCTAACTGCAATTGACCCCTTACCCCACTGGAGCGGTAAGTTAGAAAGGTTGAACCCGATTCCCTTATTCCGATTTTCTTTTTAAGGAAAGCGTAGTTTCCCTGTGACCACTCTCGCCGAAGAAGCCGCACGCCGCCGCACATTCGCCGTCATCGCACACCCGGATGCCGGTAAGTCCACGCTCACCGAGGCGCTGGCGCTACATGCTCATGTCATTAACGAAGCCGGTGCTGTCCACGGCAAGGCCGGCCGCAAGTCGACTGTGTCCGACTGGATGGACATGGAGAAGGATCGCGGCATCTCGATTGCCTCTTCCGCGCTGCAGTTCGAGTACCAGCCAGAGGGGCACGACGGCGAGCCGTACATGATCAATCTCGTCGATACGCCTGGTCACGCTGATTTCTCCGAGGACACCTACCGTGTGCTCACCGCTGTCGACGCCGCTGTCATGCTTGTCGACGGTGCCAAGGGTCTCGAGCCTCAGACGTTGAAGCTGTTCCGGGTTTGTAAGTCCAACGGAATTCCCATCGTCACCGTCATCAACAAGTGGGACCGCCCGGGTAAGGCTCCCCTGGAGTTGATGGATGAGATTGTCGCGGAGATTGGACTGCAACCGACTCCGCTGTACTGGCCAGTTGGTGAGGCCGGCGACTTCCGCGGTCTGCTGGAGCGTGGTGAGGACGGCGAAGCCAAGCAGTTCATCGGCTTCGAGCGCACTGCCGGTGGCGCCACTATTGCCGCTGAGCGTCACCTCACCCCAGATGAGGCCGCCGCAGAGCAGGGCGACGCCTGGGAGACGGCAGCCGAGGAGTCCGAGCTGCTCTCCGCCGATAGCGCTGACCACGACCAGGAGATGTACCTCGCTGGCGACACCTCTCCGGTGATTTTCGCCTCCGCCATGCTGAACTGGGGTGTCCACCAGATCCTGGACACTCTCTGCGAGCTGGCTCCGGCACCTGGTGCCCGCGTGTCCGACCCGGCTGCCGTTGCCGCTGCGGCGGCTGGCGGCCAGGGAGCTATCGTCGAAAAGCGCGAGCCGACGGATGATTTTTCGGGCGTCGTGTTCAAGGTGCAGGCGGGTATGGATACGCACCACCGCGACAAGCTGGCATTCATGCGCGTTGTCTCTGGCGAGTTTGACCGCGGCATGCAGGTCACGCATGCGCAGTCGGGACGTAGTTTCTCCACCAAGTATGCTTTGACCGTTTTCGGCCGGACACGTTCGACCGTGGAGACGGCTTACCCGGGCGACATTGTCGGCCTGGTCAATGCGGGTTCACTGGCGCCGGGTGACACGATCTACGAGGGCCGCAAGGTTCAATTCAAGCCGATGCCGCAGTTCGCGCCCGAGCACTTCCGCACTCTGCGCGCCAAGAGCCTGGGCAAGTACAAGCAGTTCCGCAAAGCTGTCGATCAGCTCGATGCCGAGGGCGTGGTGCAGATTCTGCGCAACGATGCCCGCGGCGATGCCGCCCCGGTGATGGCCGCGGTCGGCCCGATGCAGTTCGAGGTCATGATGGCACGCATGGAAAACGAGTACAACGTCGAGACCATCGCCGAGCCCATCCCCTACTCCGTCGCCCGCCGCACGGACGAAGAGACCGCGCCTGAGCTGGCAAAGCAGCGCGGCGTGGAGATCTTCACGCGTTCCGACGGCGCCCTCATCGCGCTCTTCGGGGACAAGTGGAAGCTGTCCTTCATTGAGAAGGAGCACCCGGAGTTCACGCTCGAGACGCTGGTCGCAGACTAGAGTTTTAAGGAGATTTCACCAACATTGAGCCAAACGGTTGAGCTTCCTCCACAACCAAGTGCATGGCAACTTTTTACTGCCTTCCACTCCCGTGCACAGAGATGGCCAGGCGCCCTCCGCGCAGCACTCGCGCTATTCCTGCCGGGTGCCGTGGCACTTCTCACCGGACATGGCTCGGAGATGCTCCTTATCGCCGCTGGTGGGTGCGTGGTCATCTATGGCGAAGGCCACCCCTACCGCAGTCGTCTGCGCGTGATGGCCATCGCCGGGCTATGCCTGATCGCCGGAGTTATGTCCGGCAGTTTTGTCGGATCAGTGGTCCACGGTGAGATCGCTTCCGGCGGCAGCAATCTATGGCTGCTGCTCATTGCGCTTTTTACGACGATACTGGCCACCATCGGCGCTTTTATTCAAAACGCACTGCGCCTGCCACCGCCGGGTTCATTTTTTATTGTGATGGTCTCCGGCGGCACAACAATGGTCGCCCGCCTTGGCTTCAACCCGGTGGAAACCGCCATGTGGGCTACCGTTGGCGTGCTTTCCGCGATAGTCATCGGCATGGCACCGCGGTTGTGGAATCCGCATGGCCCCGAGATGGCGGCTGTCGAATCCCTTGAATCAGCCATCGACGCGATGGAAAAGTCAGACTCGACATCGTTCGCCGTTCATCACCAGGCGCAAACTGCACTCACCGACGCATGGGAATCGCTTGCCGACGCAGGCATCATCCGTGGCAGCAAAATCGTTAAGCCCTCCCACACGGAACTGGTCAACCGTGTCATTGCTGCTCATCAGCGTCTGATTGCTATCCGCACACGCTTGGGCGTGCACGGCAGCGCTGTGGACATCGTGGACACGCCTAACCTCTTCGACGAGACGCAGACAACCATTCCACTCGCGCGACCAAGCGTGAGTTACCGGATCTTCCGCTCTTTCGATCGCTATTCCCATGCGTCGATGACTGCGGCAAAGGTTGCTATTACCGGTGGCTTAGCTGGTCTCATCAGCGTGCTTGTCGGTCTCGACCGGCCTGACTGGGCGGTGGTCAGCGCATTGATGACTCTGCAGTGGGGTCCCGACCGCACCGCTGGTTCGATCCGAGGGATTCACCGCATGGTCGGCTCGATTATCGGCATTTTCCTCTATGCGCTGCTCTTTTCCTTTGGCCTGGACAGCTGGACGCTACTTATCGCGCTTGCAGCCTGCCAATTCGGCGCGGAGATTCTCGTGGTGAAGAACTA
Source organism: Corynebacterium sp. LK31 (assembly GCF_014335015.1). Lineage (NCBI taxonomy): Bacteria > Bacillati > Actinomycetota > Actinomycetes > Mycobacteriales > Corynebacteriaceae > Corynebacterium > Corynebacterium sp. LK31. The sequence goes on from NZ_PDGW01000014.1 coordinate 58,169, forward strand.
TGCGCTGACGACAATCGTCACCACTCCATTGGCGCTGCTGCTGGGCGGAAACGTCGCTGGCGAACTCGCACCGATTGTGACCGATCGTGTCTTGGAAGTCGGTATCGCCTGCGCGCTGGCTCTCGCTGTCCTGCACTTCTGGCCAACCGAGAGCATTGAAAAGCACTACCTGCGTCATATTCCGCGCTGCTATCGACAGATGGGCGCTCTTCTCGGCGCGCTGCTAACCGGTACTCCGAATCAGGCGCTCGATATTCGTCGAGATCTCCAGTACGAGCTGCTCAGTGAGCGCCAGGCCATCTCGTCTTTGGCCACCAACGACCCCGAAATCGCCACTCCACACTGGGATGGGCATCGTCGCATTCGCACAGCTGGCTATTTGTTGCTGGACTACTGTCGCACGCATCCAGATATCCGCCCCTCTCACGAGGAGATTTCCAAGCTCGCTGAGGTAGTCCAGGCAGCTAAAGCTGAGGAGCGCTAGTCCTCCGGCAGCGGGGGCTCCTTGCGCAGGTCGCGGGCTGTTGCCCGCCGTACCTCGCGCGGTTCCTCCTCCGAGCCCCGCGAACGGAACTTAGCCGCGATGTCCTTCAGCGAAGACGACAGCGGCGGCAGCTTCTCCAGCGCGTCACGGCCCGCGTCCCACGCGTCGGTAGCAATATTTTCCGCTTTCCGACGGAACTTGCGGACCTTCTCCTCACGCTGCCGCTTAGTCTCTGCCGCGTCATTTTGCCGCTCGCGCTCACGCTCAAAGGCGGCGACATCGCGGGCCTCCGCGTCGGAAAGCCTCTTCGAGGCGTGTGCCGCGGCGTCCCACGACTCCTCCAGCGATTCCGCGAGGTGCAACATGGCATCGATGCGCTTTTCAACTTCGCGCAACTTCTCGCGGTAGCCCCGCTGAATGTCATAGCGGCGCATGATGCGGCGGGCACGAGTGGCCTCATTGCGCCAGGTGATGATTGCGCCCTCAGAAATCGACTCATCGACGACGAAACGCATCGTCCACGGGTCGACATCAGCGCTGGCCAGATTGTTGCGTACCCGCTCCTCGCGGTCGAGGACGTCCTGCACGAGACTGCGGGCACGCTCTTCGGCTTGATGGGCGCGGTTGGTACGGGAGTTATCTGGTCGGAAGCTCACCTGGACTATCCTACCGCTCGGCTGCTGCCAAAGCCGGTACTTGGTCGGTCTCGGAGCTCTTCTGCTGGTCATTGTCGCTCTGGTGCTCGAGGCGAACCCAGGAGACAAAGCCCCAAATAACGAAGCATCCGTAGAAGAGGTACAGCGCCGCCGACGGGTAGTAGCCACCCTTGAGCAGCAACGGCACTCCCACGGCGTCAACGGCAATCCAAATTAGCCAGAATTCGTTCCACCCGCGGGCCATACCCCAGGTCGCCAACATCGAACCGACGAAAATCCAGGCATCGGCCCATGGCCCCCACGAGCCCAGCATCTCAAAGACATTGGCACAGATCACAGTGGCGAAGATAGCCACGGTAATCATCCCAATGCGTTCCGATGCCGTCGCCCACCGCGGCTCAATTGCGACCTCGTCACCGCTCTGATTGCGGCTCTTGACCCAGCTGAACCACCCGTAGAGACTGACGACGATAAACATGACCTGACGCCCCGCCTGGCCATAGAGATCAAGATTTTGCGGCGTGTGGAAAACTCCGCCGAGGAAGACGGTAAACAGCAAGGCATTTCCGATAATGCCGACCGGCCAAGCCCATACCTTCCGTTTCATACCTAGGAAGGCACACGCCAGGCCAAAGAGGTTACCGACAATTTCACGAATCAAGATTGGCGCTCCCGCCACACTGAGCTGTGCAGTGAGGAAACCCACCAAAAAACCCGACACGTATTCCACGAATTATTCAACTCCTTCTCTTTCATCCGGACTATGACCGTCGGTTTCGGATTCCAACCGAAATCTGCTTGTCCCCTACCTGACGACCCTTCTGGCCACAGGTAGGGCGCTCGTGGACTTGTCTGCGTCAGCCGCAGCATCACCACCGGTGAGGAATTTCACCTCGCCCTGAGAATGCGAGTTCAACGTTAGCACTGTCGCCTTGCGCGCATGTGCATTTTATTCAATGAGGTTTCAATATGAGGTTCTAATACAGCCCCGACATAATTACGCATCTACAATGCGTAGTATGAGCCAAAAGCCCCGCCAACCACGTCCTCCCCGCCCCGCCCGCCGCTCCCATCACAAGCGCTCCGCTGGCTGGGTTCCGGACCAGCACGGCGCCTGGTTCATGGTCACCATTCCCCCGCTGACCGCTCTCGCCCTCAACCCCACATGGACAGGCCTTGCCGTCACCGCAACCTGGCTGCTCGGCTACTTCGCATTCTTCGCCGTCAGCGTCTGGCTCCGCTCTCGTCGCCAACGCCGCCACCTCGCACCCGCCGCCACATACACCGCGCTCACCGCCGTCGCCGGCTGCATCACACTGCTTGCCGACGTTTCCCTCCTCACCTGGGTCGCCCTCATTGCCCCTCTTGCCGCTATCGCTATTTGGGAGACCTACCGCCGCCGACCGCGCTCACTTCTCTCTGGTGTCTCCACCGTTCTGGCCGCTAGCCTCATGGTGCCTATCATCGCCGGACCAACCCCGAAAGCTTGGGCAATTGCGGCTATCTACGCTGGATATTTCGTCGGCACCGTGCCCTATGTAAAAACTATGATTCGCAAGCGCGGCAACCGCCAGTGGCTCATTGGCTCGGTCACGTATCACGTTCTCATTACCGCCGTGGCCATCATCGGGTGGCTCGTCCTCCACGACCGGAACCTCATCAGCATCGGTGTGCCCATCGTCGCAATTGGGCTTCTCATCAGGTCTTTTACCATGCCAATCTCCGGCGCTCGCCGCGCTCGGCCGTGGACTCCGAAACAGGTCGGAATTCTCGATGCCTTCTTTGGAGTCGCCGTCGTTCTGGCTGCGTGGTAAAAACGACGGCGGGGACATACTTTGGGGATTTTTGGGGAGGGGATGAAGTCTATGACTTCCACCAAACACGCAGTCAATCACGCAGTTTCCGTCTCAGACTTGGCCGCTAGCCTGAACTCGCGGCAGGCACCACAGTCGGGCTGGCGCAGCTGGGTTCATAAGGCCACCTGGGGCGCAATTTCACCGCGGGAATCATCGTCGGCACGCAAGCAACGCGAGCTGATAGAGCGGGTGCGACAGCCTATCTACGGTGACTACAACATCGCTGTTATCAGCGTGAAGGGCGGCGTTGGCAAGACGTCGACAACCATGTGCCTGGGCGCCACGCTTGCAAGCCTGCGCAGTGACCGAATCGTCGCGATCGACGCGAATCCGGACTTTGGCACCCTCGGCGCACGCGTCACCGCAGCCAATCCCGCATCTATTCGCGATCTGCTCCGAGCCCCGGATACGGACAAATACGCGCAGGTCCGCGCATATACATCACACACGCCGTCACGGCTGGAGGTTGTCGGCAGCGACCAAAATCCGACATCGACGATCGCGCTTTCCGACGGCGAATACTGCGCGGCCCTCGACATCCTTCGGCGGCATTACAACGTGAGTCTGACAGACTGCGGTACCGGCCTGACGCAGCCCATCTCCGCTTCGATTCTGTCTGCGGCCAATTGTCTGGTGCTGGTCACCACGCCTGCACTGGACGGCGTGAAAAGTGCCTGGACGACATTGGATTGGCTTTCAGCGCACGGCTTCGAACGGCTGGTCTCTACCACTGTCGTGGTGGTCAACGAGCTAAATAAACAGGGACTGTCCACAGAGACCGTACACGAGTTATTTGCCCAGCGCTGCCGCGCAGTACAGGTCATCCCCTATGATCCGCATATCGCAAATGGTGCCAATATCGAGCTGGACAATCTCCAGCCTGCCACCACCCAGAGCTATCTCGAATTGGCGGCCATGATTGCCGATGATTTCGCGCCGACGACTGGCCGCCACAGCTTTGTCTAACGCATAGCCAGCTAACGAAGGTGCTGTCGAATCTCCTCGACGTCAACTTCCTGCACGGTAGCGGGCTTAAAGGCGGCGTCGCGGTCCTTATCCACCAACACTGCCCGCACGCCCTCGGCAAAATTGGGGTGCTGACGCATGTAAGCGCCAAGCTTCATTTCCCGGTCTAGCGCCTCCTGCAAGGTGACCTCGTGGGCCGAGTTAGCCGCATAGAGTTCCACGGCCGCTACGAGACTTTCCGGGTTGGCGGGTGCCAGCAGGTCGCGAAAAGTCTCCACTGTTGACGATGCACAGGAGCCCGCCTCAGCGGCTTCGTTGAGAGCTCGCTCAATCTCCGACCAGGTATCAGCCCCAAAGCAAGCCTCAATGCAGTCGCTCCACTCGGCCAACTGCGGATCCCCGAGCAGATCACGAGCCTCAGCTGAGTCCACATCGAGCGCATACTCCGCGAGCGCCGAATCAATTCCATCGCGGTCCAGAGCCGCAACAAACTCGTCCAGCTGCGCGGATGGCACCGCATGTGTCGCCCATCCAGACCACAGCATGTCCGCCGCAGTAAGGCGGTAACCGGTCAGCCCGGTAAACCTCGCGATTGCCGACGAGGGCCCTCCTAACCGCGTGTTCACATGCTGCGAAAAGTGGGTAATGCCGACGTCGGGAATAAAGCCGATTGCCATTTCTGGCATGGAAGCGCTGGCACGCTCGGTCACGATTCGGTGGGAGCCGTGCATAGAAACACCAAGGCCACCGCCCATAGCGATGCCATCAATAATCGCGATATATGGCTTGGACTGCGCGAATTCCGCAATCATCGCGTTCATCTCGTACTCATCCCGGAAAAACTCCTCCCCCTGCTCCGGAACGCCATCGAGCACAGCCTGCCGAACTGCGCGCACATCACCACCGGCACAAAACGCCTTGGGGTGACCGGATGAAACAACAATGTGGTCCACCGAGTCGTCGTCACGCCATGCGCGGAGCCCCTCGACGACCTCGGTGACCATATCCAAATCGAGCGAATTAAGTGCCTTCGGCCTATTCAGCCGAAGGTGACCAGATCGCCCGTGGACTTCTCGCAGCACCTTCGGCTCATCGACCTCGGTGCGTGCAGTGCCAGAACCGTTATCAGTAGCAGTCATGTCACCCAGTGTGACACAGATAACTAACCAGGGAAAGGTTCTGACGACCAGAACCTCACTGAGACTAAGGAGCTACTTCTTCTTGCTCTTCTTGTCCTTTTTGTCCTTCTTGTGCTTCTTGCCCTTCTTATCGGACTTGCCTGCGCCCTTTACGCGGTCAGCCTCGAGATTGGCGGCAACGTCCGGCACATAGCGGAACTCCGTGCGCGGCGGACGCTCGTAGCTTCCCTCCGACTCCGGACGCTCCGGGATTTCCGGAACATCGCGGTGAATGCGCTCGTACGGAATGGTCGTCAACAGGTGGTTGATGACATTGATACGCGAACGCTTCTTATCCTCAGACTCAACCGTGAACCACGGTGCGGACGGGATATCGGTGTGGATGAACATCTCATCCTTTGCACGGGAGTAATCCTCCCAGCGGGTGATGGACTCCAAATCCATCGGCGAGAGCTTCCAGCGGCGCAGCGGATCCTCACGGCGGGACTTGAAGCGGGCAACCTGCTCCTCGTCCGACACAGAGAACCAGTACTTACGCAGGATAATGCCGTCTTCGACCAGCAGACGCTCAAAAATCGGCGCCTGATGCAAGAAGCGACGGTACTCCTGGGAGGTGCAGAAGCCCATGACCCGCTCAACGCCGGCACGGTTGTACCAGGAGCGGTCGAAAATCACGATCTCACCAGCAGTCGGCAGCTTTTCGACGTACCGCTGGAAGTACCACTGACCCTGCTCACGGCTAGTTGGGGCCGGCAGAGCCTCAACACGGCAGGTACGGGGGTTCAGGTACTGCGTGATGCGCTTAATGGCCGACCCCTTGCCGGCAGCGTCACGCCCCTCCATCACGATGACAATTCGGGCACCGGTTTCTACCACCCACTGCTGCATTTCGACGAGCTCTGCCTGGAGCTTTTTGAGCTCAGCCTCATAAGCCTTCTTGTCGAGCTTCGGTGGGCGCTGGACGTCGTCATTATTCATAGTCCACAGTTTACCCGGCAGGGCGCGACGACCCTATTCGCCGGGTTTAACCGCGGGGCCTAATAGCTAACCTTTTTGCAACCCTAGTCGCGTGAGTAAAGACGCAGCGTGACCTGTGCAACAAGCCCAGCAAAGACCATGCCGATAATGACCACGATTGGCGCCACCACACCAATATCGCCGTTGGTCAGCGGCGCCAGAAGCTGTGCCTTGTACAGGTTACTCAGCGCCGGATCGATGACCGTCGCCTTACCCAGGAACAGCGCACCAATAGCCAGCAGACCACCAATCAGCGACGCAATCACAGCCTCGAGGACGAACGGCGCCTGTGTGAACCAGCGGCTGGCACCGACCATGCGCATAATCTCAACTTCCTTACGACGCGAGAACGCCGCAATCTGGACCATGTTCGCAATCAGGAACACAGCGGCAACGGCCTGCACCGCCGCCAGCAGGAAGGTCGCATTTCGCACCGAGTCCAGGTTCTGAGCTGCAGTACCGATCTCTTCATGCTGGTCAGTAACGTGGTCGACCTGTGGCAGCTCCCGAATCGGATCGAGCGGGCTGACATCGGTCGGGTCGCTCAGACGCACCATCACGACAGCCGGCAGCGACTCCGGCGTCGCATTTTCTACGAGCACGGGGTCGCTATCCTTAAACATCTCCACGAAGTGGTCAAAGTTTTGCTGACGATTTCGGAAGGTCACCGAATCAACGCCGTCAGTCTCTTCAAGCTTGCCGACGACCTCAGCACACTCCGGCGAGGAGCAAGTTTGGTCCTCGGCGGAGATTTGTTCATTCAGTTCGATCTGCACTTCTACGCGATCGAGATAGAGATCCTTCGTGCGGCTGGTCTGCTCAGTAACCAGGATGCCGGTCGCAAGCAGCGCCAACGACACCGCAGTCGTAATAATCATCGCGATGGTCATCGTGATGTTTCGGCCCAAGGAGGAGAAAGCCTCACCGAGGACAAAGCGAGTCTTCATAGGTCAGTAATACCTTTCGAATGAGTTCTTCTACCGATGGACTGTCTGCTAATTGTTCAGACCGTAAACACCCGTGGCGTCGTCACGCACGAGACGCCCCAGCTCCAGCTCCAACACGCGGCGACGCATGGAGTCCACGGCATCGTTGTCGTGAGTCGACACGATAACCGTCGTGCCCATGCGATTGATGCGGTCAAGCAAGAGCATGATGTCACCGGAAGTGCTTGGGTCGAGGTTGCCGGTGGGCTCGTCGGCAAGCAAGATGAGCGGGCGGTTGACGAAGGCTCGAGCAATGGCAACGCGCTGCTGTTCACCACCAGACAACTCGTGCGGGTAGCGATTTTCCTTGCCCGAGAGCCCGACCATTTCAAGCGTTTCCGGAACAGCTTTGTCGATTTTCGCCTTCGGCTTGCCAATTACCTGCAATGCGAACGCGACATTTTCGTACACGGTCTTCTTTGGCAGCAGGCGGAAGTCCTGGAAGACGTACCCTACCTTTTGGCGCAATTTCGGGATGTTGCGGCGAGAAATCTTGGTCAGATCCTGGCCTGCGACCGTCAGTTTTCCTGAATCCACTTTCTCTTCACGCACCATTAGGCGCAGGAAGGTCGACTTACCAGAGCCCGACGGTCCAATGAGAAAGACAAACTCACCTTTATCTATGTGGACTGAAACGTCGTCTAGAGCTGGTCGGCTAGAAGTCGAATAGGACTTGGTAACCCCGTCGAAAGTGATCATAGATAGACACTCTAATCACTTAAGCCACTCAAGTCACTCTGGAATGCGTGGAATTGGGCGCTGGAGTAGCGAGGCTGCGGGACCGGGTGGCGTTGCCCCCCCCCCAGAGCGCGCGACCACACGGAAGTGCACACTACGACAGTATTCGAAACTATTTTCCCCAAAATCTTTAAATCACCCTTTACTTCGCTTACCTGTTCGATTAAAATGAGCGATGAAAGATTAAACGCGAGGATTAAAAACACCAAATAACGTCGCCGAGCTGCTTAAAGCTCGGAAAATTCGCTCAGAGTTAGTCGAAAATATTTTCACTATCTCTTCCTTATTTCAACATTTCAACGTCCAGGCCTTATCTTTCAGGGGGATTCAACAATGGCCAGCGGGGAACATATACCACGGAAACGCACTTACGCTGCGGCGATGGAAGCAACAGCGCCACGCTTTCACCATGAGATTTCTCAAACAGCACCAGCACGTCTTGGAATTGACCGTAATCGAGCTGATCTGCAGCTTGCCCTTGCTTGTGTTCCGTCTTCTTCAACAAAAGATGTCGAAGATTACATCGCCAAAATCGCTCCAGCTCTTGGCATGTCGCGCGGGAGAACACTCCAGTACATCGATATCGGGATGCAGCTAGAGCGGCTCCCGCGGTTGAAAGAGCTTCTGCTCAAACGCGCACAGCTACCGCTTCCCCACATGCGGGTCATTGCCACAGCCATCCTCCCCTTGGATGACTCCTCTACTGTGAAATATTTCGAAGACCATCTCCTCGAACTGATCACGCCGAGAGTCAATGGTGAAGTTCTTCGCGGAGTTCGGAGTCTTCAACAGAATATTCAGCGATTTATTAATGAAGTCAGCCCGCTATTGCGCCCTAAAAATGAGTACGACCCGCCGATTACTTCGTTTCAAAAAGGCATCGAGCAAAAAGCTGGCGAATCTATAAAGTTCGAGTTAAAGAACAACCTCACTGAAGTCACCATGGAACTGATGCCTGAGCGGGCAATTGAGTTTCAGAAAGTCTTGGAAGAAATTACCGCTGATCAGGACTGCGACTTCGTCGAGGCTTTTTCACACCTTCTGCACGGGACTGCTCAGGTCACCGCCACATTGAATCTGTACTGCCCACTTACTCAAGACAAGCCGCAGGAGGCATGGATCGGCGGTCTGGGGTGGATCAACAAAATCGCCACTGAATCCTGGCTCGATCGAGTCACTAGCATCCGGCTACTAGCGGACGAGAAAACGGAAAAGTACTCGCCAACAGAGCGACAGCGTACTTACGTCCAAGGTAGAGACGGCACCTGCCGCTTTCCCGGATGCGATGTCGATGCAACGAAGTGCGACATCGACCACATTCAGTCGTATAACCACGAGAATCCCGAAGAAGGTGGCCAAACCGAAACGCCTAACCTCCATTGCCTATGCCGTCGCCACCACAATCTAAAAACGGCCGGTCTTTGGAATGTCGTGCGCGATATCGACGGCGTGGAGTACTGGACCTCCGTCACTGATCAAAGCACCGAAAAAGCTGCGCTTATCAGCACAGAATCAGGACCGCTCTCCGGCCACGGTCGCTACTCTTTCGACCTGCGCAAGACAAAGAAAGCACAGACACTCAAGGAATACAACGAGCAGAGGTTGGAACACCTCCGCGAATCACAGGAGCTGACAAATCAGGCTCGCGAAGAACTGGGAATGAACAAAAACGAGAGAAACGGAGAAGCCGACGAACCCACCACACCGGAAACACCCGAGGCACCGGAAGCGCCCGAAGACGAACCGCCCTTCTAGCGCTACTCGCCTTCGGACTGCTGAGCCATGCGCCAGCGAATACCGGCCTCGATGAAACCGTCGAGGTCACCGTCGAGGACCGACTGTGGGTTGTTGACTTCGTATTCGGTACGCAGATCCTTGACCATCTGGTACGGGTGCAGCACATAGGAGCGCATCTGGTTACCCCACGAGGCATTGCCGCCTGCGCCGAGAGCATCCAGCTCCGCGCGCTCTTCCTGGCGCTTCTTCTCCAGCAACTTCGCCTGCAGAACTCGCATGGCAGATGCCTTGTTCTGGTGCTGGGACTTCTCGTTCTGGCAAGTCACCACGATGCCGGTCGGGACGTGCGTAAGCCGGACCGCGGAGTCCGTGGTGTTCACCGACTGCCCACCTGGGCCGGAGGAGCGGTAGACGTCGATACGCAAATCTGACTCGGGGATGTCGATGTGATCCGTTTCCTCCACAACCGGCAGCACCTCGACCTCAGCGAAGGAAGTTTGGCGGCGGCCCTGGTTGTCGAAAGGACTAATACGAACCAGCCGGTGCGCGCCCTGTTCGACCGAGAGGGTGCCGTACATGTACTCGCCATGGACGACGAAAGTAGCGGACTTAATACCGGCCTCTTCAGCGTAGGACGTGTCGTAAACCTCGACCTTATGCCCGTGCTTGTCGGCCCAGCGCAGGTACATGCGCATGAGCATCTCGGCCCAGTCAGCGGCATCCACGCCACCGGCACCGGAGCGGATGTTGATGACCGCCTCGCGCTCGTCGTAAGGCCCCGAAAGCATCGTCGTGACCTCGAGGGATTCGATGTCGGCACGCAGCTCAGCGCGTTCGGCATCGGCCATCTCGACGGCGTCGGGGTCGCCCTCCTCTTCCGCGAGTTCATACATCACGGAGAGATCGTCGAGGCGCCCGCGCAGCGAGTCGATCTTTTTCTTCTTCGCCTGCGCCTGCGACAGTGCACTGGTGACCTGCTGCGCGTGGTCGGGGTCATCCCACAGCGACGGGTCGGCGGCCTGGGCTTCCAACTCCCTGATCCGGTCGGAAAGCTCGTCGACATCGACCACCTTCTCAATGGTGGTCAGCGTCGCGTCGAGTTCTTTGAGGTCAGCATTCAGATCCGGGTTCACGGGTACTACCTTAGCTATACCGCCTGTTTCGGTGCACAATAGGACGTATGTCTGAATCCACCGCCAGCCAAGATTCCAGCCAGGACCTAGAACTCTTTCTCGCCCAAGTGTCCGAGTCGATTGTGGCATCGGATACCAGCGTTGCGGTTGCCATCGTGAAGCGTGCCGCTACCATTGCCGCTCGTATGCGCGACGAAGGCCTGGTCACGGAGTACAAGACATCGATTTCCGACGTCGTCACCGCGGCCGACCGCGCAGCGGAGAAATTCGTCGTCGAGGCTTTGGCCGCGCTCCGCCCGGAGGACGGCATTCTTGGCGAGGAAGGGTCCGCGAAGGAGTCCCAGTCTGGTCGCACGTGGGTGATCGATCCTGTCGATGGCACCTACAACTTCACCACTGGTTCGGACTACTGGTGCAGCGCATTGGCGCTGGTTATGGGCGATGCGAACAATCCGGATGAGGTCGTCCTCGGCGCGGTGCACCGCCCGGCAACGGGCGAGAGCTGGATTGGTGGCCCCAATCTCCCGACCACTCGTATCAACCTCGATGGCACTGTTGATGACCTCCGGGTCACTGACCGCCCCCTCTCGGAAGTCTGCGCAGCGACCTACCTCCACACCACGGTGGTGAGCTCGAGCGAGGAATCCGAGGCCACGGCTACAAAGTCCTGGCTGGATGCGGTGTCCCGCAGCGCTACCTGGCGCATGCTGGGCTCAGCGTCGGTGGATATGGCAGGCGTTGCCGACGGCCGCATCGGCGTATGGTTCCAGCGCGACGTCGCAGCCTGGGACTGGCTGCCTGGGTATGCGCTTATCTCGGGCGCAGGCGGCGAATGTACGTCGGTGGGGCGCTGGAAGCTTGCGGGCTCGAGTGGCCAGGTCGCAGAGCTGAGTGAGGTTCTGCGCTAGAATTTCGGCCATGACCACCTCTTACTCCGAAGATCTCGCCCTCGCACTCTCGCTTGCCGACGCAGCCGACGACCTCACGATGTCCCGCTTCGAGGCGGCCAATCTAATCGTCGAGTCCAAGCCCGACCTGACTCCGGTCTCCGATGCCGATATCGCGTGCGAGAAGCTGCTCCGCGAGATTCTGTCGGACAAGCGCCCGAGCGATGAAGTTCTCGGCGAAGAATTCGGCGGCGAAGCTGTGTTTGAGGGCCGTCAGTGGGTCATCGACCCCATCGATGGCACGAAGAACTTTGTGCGCAATGTCCCGGTCTGGGCCACCTTGATTGCCCTGTTGGAAGACGGCAAGCCGGTTGTCGGCGTGATCTCCGCACCTGCGCTGGGACGTCGCTGGTGGGCGTCCAAGGGCGACGGCGCATTCAAGCGCGTGCAGGTCGGCGGCCGGGAAGCCGCTGAGCGCCTCATTGAAGTCTCGAAGGTGGCGAACATCGCGGACTGCTCAATTTCTAACTCTTCGCTCACAGGTTGGGCCGAGCGCGACCTGCGCGACAACTTCATCGGTCTCACCGATGACGCCTGGCGCCTTCGTGGCTATGGCGACTTCTTTTCCTACTGCCTGGTAGCGGAGGGTGCGGTCGATGTCGCCGCCGAGCCAGAAGTTTCCCTGTGGGACCTGGCAGCTCTTGCGATTCTGGTGGAGGAAGCTGGCGGCCGCTTCACTTCCCTAGCGGGAGTCGACGGGCCGCACGGCGGGGACGCGGTTGCGACGAATGGGTTGCTTCACGACGCCGTCGTCAAGCGCCTGGGCGGGTAAACAGGGTTTTCCAACCTATCGCAATTTGCGACGAGCGGCTCACTATCTCACTATCTCCCGTCCGCGTGACCGATATCCAGGATACGTCGCAGCTCAGCAAATACCTCAGGGCGTACCTCATGGGTTACCACCCGTCCACTCTTAGACCTAGTTAGCAGCCCGGCATCCGCCATGGTCTTTAAATGATGCGACACCGTCGGCTGACTAAGCCCAGAAACAGCGGCCAGCTCCCCTACGGTCATCGGACTACAGCCAGCGGCAGCGAGCTGAGACAAAATTTGCAGGCGCGCCGGTTGCGCCAGCGCTTTGAAGAGCGTTGCCGCAGCCTGCGCTTCCGCCGCGTCGAGAGGCCGACCGCCAAGTGCACAGCATTCTGAGATTTCGTCCATACCCGTTGAGGCTACACGGCCTCCCCTCTAAATATATTGACAATCATCGATATATTGATTACACCGGAAACTATGACACAGACTACAAAGTCACTCAGCTTCCTAGACCGCTTCTTGCCGCTATGGATTGCAGCTGCAATGGCAATTGGCCTCATTCTGGGCAAAACTGCACCGTCACTTGTGAACTGGCTGGCAGAGGCAAAAATTGCGACAATTTCCGTACCAATCGCCATCGGATTGCTGGTCATGATGTACCCACCGCTCGCAAAGGTTCGATACGACAAAACGGGCAAAATTTTGACATCAAGGAAGCTGATGGGCATCACAGTCTTCCTCAATTGGATTCTCGGCCCCGCACTGATGTTCACCCTTGCCTGGATATTCCTCAGTGATAGTCCAGAACTGCGCACTGGCGTGATCATCGTCGGTCTCGCCCGCTGCATTGCAATGGTTTTGGTCTGGAACGACCTATCTTGCGGCGATACTGAAGTCGCTGCCGTATTGGTGGCCGTCAACTCGCTATTTCAAATTTTCATGTTCGGCGCTCTAGGGTGGTTCTACCTGCAGATTCTGCCCTCCTGGTTGGGACTGGAAACCACTTCCGCCACCTTTTCTTTTTGGGCAATCGCACTATCTGTAGTGGTATTCCTCGGTATTCCGCTTCTGGCTGGCGCGGCATCACGCATAATTGGTGAACGCACCCGTGGTCGCGACTGGTATGAAAATGAGTACTTGCCCAAAATCTCACCATTGGCACTTGCCGGCCTTCTATACACAATCGTGTTGCTCTTTGCGCTTCAGTCACAGCAGATTCTTGAGAATCCCTGGACCGTTGCGAAAGTGGCACTACCACTAGTGATCTACTTCCTCGCCATGTTCGCGATCGCTCTCACTTCGGCCAAGGCCGCGGGCATGAACTACGCAACCTCCGCATCGATTGCCTTTACGGCCGCCGGAAATAACTTCGAGTTGGCAATTGCGGTTGCGATTGGCACCTTCGGCCCATTGTCCCAGCAAGCACTTGCGGGAACGATTGGACCACTTATTGAAGTACCCGTACTCGTTGCACTTGTCTACGTCACCCGCTGGCTCGGGCCGCGCCTTTTCCCCAATGACCTTTCCGTACCGGACAAACTATAGAAAAAGGGTTCTGAAGTGAAGGAAATCCCGAAGGTACTTTTCATCTGCGTGGCAAATGCCGGTAAATCCCAGATGGCCGAGGCCATTGCGCGTGCAAAATATGCCACGCAGTTCATCGCCCTTTCAGCAGGAACAAACCCCAAAACTACTACCAATGCGCTTGCAGCCAAATCAGTTGCAGAAATCGGCGCCTCTATGGACGGTGCATCACCAAAGCCCATTGACCCCACGATTCTCCAGACTGCAGATCGTGTTGTCATCATCGGCGATGCCGCTCATGTAGAGCTCCCCTCGGACGCTGAAGGCTCACTCGAGCGTTGGCTTACTGACGAGCCTTCAAAACGAGGCATCGACGGAGAAGAACGCATGGATCTGATTCGCGATGACCTCGAGCGCCGTATCGACGAGTTAGCTGTCGAACTCCGTTCCACTAAGAATCCCTAAGCGGCAGAATCCAACAAAAGCCTCCTTATCGCCAGCGTAAGCCACACGACTGCGCCGACGCCTGCGATGAGACCGAGGAGCAGGAACATCAGGCCGACTGCCCAGAGCCCGGTGGTGTCGTCGGTGCCGGCAATGATGCTCCAGCACAGGGCGTAGCCGGCGACGGCAGCCCACCAGGTGGGCAGCAGGTTCAGAGTTGGGGCGGGCACGCGCATCATGGCAGAGGCAGTGAGGATGACCATCGCAAAGCCGCTGCAGAAAACCTGCCACGGCGAGTAGTCGTATTCGCCCTCAAGTGTCCACGCGAGCGTACAAAAGCAGATTAGGAATGCTGCGACAAAGACGAAAATCGTGTGCCCAAATGCGATACGCTCGCCGTATTTTTTGGCCAACCATGCGGCACCCACCCATGCGAGAGCGGTGGGGATGGCAATGATTAATAGGTACGCGAGGAAGACGCCTGGCACCTCTGCCCAGGTGAAACTCGTCAGCATCGATGTCATGCCACCAGGTTACGCCTGCCTCTTAGCTTTTTGAGCGCGCTAGTTTCCCAGTAAAAACACAGACGAAACACCATGATTTACACATAGTCACTTAATGTATTGTCAGGTTCGGTTGCTACAACTAGAAAGTCGTTTTCAATACGCCGTTTGTAGAGAGTGCTTTTTACCAAAGAGCACCTCCCTATAAGTTGTAGTAAAGGAGAAATCCGGGGTGAATAAACCTACCCGAATTGTGGGGCTCGATATAGCGCGCTCACTCGCCATCATCGGCATGATCATTGTCCATATGGCCTCACTACTTTGGAGCACAAAGGTTGTGCTCTCTGGCCTACCCTCATCACTGTTCGCCATTATCGCCGGCGCCACAATGATGATCATCGGCCGCAATTACAGCAGCACTACCTTCTTGCGCTTGATCACTCGCGGCGCCCTAATCATTCTCATCGGCCTGGCACTATTGCCGGTGGGTGGAGAAATTCAGGTGGTCCTCGTCATCATGGGCCTGGTAATGATGCTGGTTTCCTGGATGCCAGCGCTCGGAACCTGGTGGCGAGTCGGCTTCTTCATCGCCGCCACCATCGCCGCCACAATTAAGTACGCGCCTATGACGCTGCCGCAGATCTATCCGCTACTCGCGTGGATCGCATATTTCATCGGCGGCATGCTGCTTTACGACGTCTACCTACGCCGTCGCCTGCAAGACACTTCCACCTCTGAGAACAGCGCCAATGCTCGGTTGAGCTGGATTGTCACCGCTGTCAGTGCTGTCATCACGGCCGTCGGCATGTACTTCCGATTTGATCCCGAGATTGCTGGCTGGCTCCGTTTTACCGGACACACTGGCGTCTTCGGAGAAATCATTCTCTCCGTCGCAGTTGCCGCCATTGTCCTGCACTTGTGCCTGTTCGTAGGCGATCGTTTCCCAGCTGTGGTTTACCCATTCGCGGCTATGGGAACAATGTCACTGACTATCTACATCCTGCACGTTCTCACCGCGTTTTATTGGCAGCAGAATGTTGTATTGCATTCCACGTTGTCTGCAGCAGGTTTCATCGTATTCTTCCTCGTCATTGCTAGCCTCTGGAAGAAATTTGTCGGACAGGGCCCTGCCGAAAAACTCGTTGCCACCGCAATCAAGGCCATTGTTCCTTCTGGGAAAGGGAAATAACCGTGAAGAAAACATCTTTTTCCATCGCAGCAATTGTTAGCAGCACCCTGCTTCTATCTGCAGCCCCAGCTCTTGCATTGGAAAACGGCGAACCCGCACCTGCGAATGCTGAAAGCAGTTCTGTGGCCGCGCTGAAGATTGGCAAAATCGGCAATTTCGGTGACTGTACCGGGACGCTGGTTGCCGACCAGTGGGTGCTCACTGCACGCCACTGCCTGGAGTCTGTGAACAACGAAGGGACCCAGGCCCGCATCGGCGGGAAGGTCTACGATGCCGATTCTTGGGCGCTGTCTCCAATGTCTGATGCGGGGTTGCTCCACCTGACCCAAAAGGTCACTGACGCAACACCCGCGAATGTTTCCCGCGATATCCCAACACCTGGACAGACGGGAACTCTCTATGGCTGGAGTAGCAGTTCGTCCATGGCACGATCCGGGCAGCTTCCGATGACCAAGATGGTCGTCAATGAGTTGCTAGGCGGAGGACCGGCTGATGGAACTCCAGGTGAGGCTGCGCCTGGTGGTGCTGTTCCGGGTGACGCTACTCCAGGCGAAGCTGTTCCGGGTGAGGCTATTCCGGGCGGCGCTGTTCCGGGTGACGCTATTCCGGGCGGCGCTGTTCCGGGTGACGCTATGGAATCAATGGAGATGCAGCCAGGAGCTGCCATGCCAGATGACTCCAAAACCGAGTCGATCCCGGCAGGGACAGAAAGTATCCCAGCCGACGCTGCCATGATGCCAATGATTCGAAGCGCCATCCTGGACGCACATTCCGTTTCTGGCGCGGGTATGCAGGGAGGCGACTCCGGCGGCCCATTCTTCGTCGACGGAAAGCTCGCTGGTCTCGCTACCGCCGGAACCTCCAATGGCGACCCTGACCTGCCCTCCCCCAGCGCGGCTATAACTACCCTCGCTGGCACTGCTGACTGGATCGATGACATCACCTCCGGCCGTGACACAGAAAGTGTGCTGACTGCGGAGAACACTCCTGCTCCGCCAAAGACCATTCAGACCAGCGGTGATCACGTGTGGGCCTACCTCGCCATCGCATGCGCTGGCGTGGTTATCGCGGCGGCTTGGTCGCGCATTAGGAATGGGCGACAGTAAAACCGTCTGACCTCAACCAAAACCACCTCCCAGAAGGAACTGGGTAGGTGGTTTTTCTGCAAAGGAAGTGAGCTCAACTGGGGCCGAAGCCTCAAAATCTCGCGGTAGCTAACATACAATCGCAACGTATCCCTATGGTTCTAACCCTTTTCTTAGAATCCATGATGTGGTTCGCATAATTGTTAAATGGTGAAACCCCACCTACGAGAAAGGCAATAAGTTCACGTGGATGGCTACACACCCTTCGACGTCTTGATGGATATCGGTTGGATCTCGCTGCTGCTCATCATCGGTAATTTGATGCGACGGTTCATCCCCTGGTTCCAAAAGCTTCTCATCCCCGCACCGATTACTGCGGGCTTGCTCGGCTTGCTGCTAGGCCCCAACGCTTTGGGAATAATCCAGTTCAGCGAGCATTTCGGCGACTACGCGACCATTCTCATCGCGGCAGTCTTCGGTGCCCTGCCATTCACAATGGATTTCGATGCCAAGGTGCGCCAGCGCGCGCGAACGATGTGGTCCTATTCCGTAGGCATGTACCTGGCGCAGTGGGGATTCTTCGCGCTACTCGGCGTGATAATTTTCGCCCCACTGTTCAATACGCCGGACTGGTTCGGCATCATGCTTCCCGTTGGTTTCGTCGGTGGCTTCGGTGTGGCCGCCGCAGTTGGTGGCGCGCTGGACTCAGCAGGCATGACCGAGGCCACGAGTTTGGGTTTTACGGCCGCAGCGGTGGGCATGTTCTCCGCAATTATCGGTGGCGTGATTTTCGCCCGATGGGGCTCGAAGAAGGGCCATACCAACGAGCTGCCAGACTTGGATAAACTGCCGGAGGATATGCGGACAGGCATCATCTCCCTTCCTGGTCAGCGCCCAAGTGTGGGGCGGGCGACTACAAGCCCGTCCTCAATCGAACCAATCGCGCTGCACGTTGCAGCACTAGCGGTGACGCTCTTCCTGGCAAATATCCTGACCAACTGGGTCAATGACATCTTCCCTGCACTGAGCTTCCCACTATTCGCAATGGCATTCCTGGTCGGCCTGGCAGGTGTAGGCGTGCTGCACCTGATTAAGGCACCACACTACCTGGATGCAAAGTTGATGGGTTCGGTCTCCGGCGCGTCGACGGACTTCCTGGTTGCAGTCGGCATCGCGTCGATTGTGCCGGCAGTGGTGGCCACCTACATCGTCCCGCTAATTATCCTGTTCGTCGTGGGCCTGGCCTTCTGCCTGGTGTTGTTCTTCTACGTCGCACCACGCATCTTTGAACATGGCTGGTTCGAGCGCGCCGTATTCAGCTGGGGCTGGGCAACTGCCTCCGTGGCCACGGGCATCGCCGTACTGAAAATTGTGGACCCGGAGCAGAAATCCGGCACGCTCGAGGAATTTGGCATGGCCTATGTGGGATTCGCGCCCTTCGAGATCGCGGCAGCCATCCTCGCACCCATCGCAATCCTCGCCGGACTGGTGTGGCTATTCGGTGGAGTCGCGCTTATCGGCGGGCTAGCCCTGTTGATTCCGCCGATGATCATGCTGAAGAAATCGAAGACCAGGGCTTCGTAGAGTTCTTTATAGAGGGCGGGGACAGGAAAAGTTTTCTCCCGCCCTCTACTGTTGCGACCCCACCGTGGACTGACTAGGCCCGTCTGCCAGCTATTTTCTAGCGCTGCGCTCACTTATCGATGCATAATTCACCTATCGATGCGCTCCAGCGTATCCATAAGTGAATAACTCATCGATATGTGAAACCGAAAGCCAGCAGCGCGTACATGAGCTGAGGCAAATCGACCGGAATCAACCCAGCACCCCCTCAAGCTAAGTACCTTCAGGCCGACTAATCGAGCAGCGCCTCACACCGCATTTCTGATGGCCGCCCCTTTAATGCCCGGTTGTGCAGTGCGCGAGTTCGTCAGACCCAACGGCTACCCAACGACTTACCCCCCCCCAAAAAAAACGGTGAAAAACGGTGATTTGGCCCCAGAATAAAGAAGACCCCTACCGGCGTTGCACCGGTAGGGGTCTCTTCTTAGTGGCGGGGGCAGGATTCGAACCTACGACCTCTGGGTTATGAGCCCAGCGAGCTACCGAGCTGCTCCACCCCGCGTCAACTGTCCTGGCTTTTACAAGCACTCACAGCGGGCGCTGGTCTCTCTGACCAACGAGAAGTAACTGTAGCACGACGCTCCCAACAAAGACCAATCCCCAGGTCATAGCCAATTTCGCTACAACCTAGGGAGTCTTCGGACCATAGAAACCTATGATTCTCGGTTAACTACTCGTTGCACGTCTTACTGGCCGTTGGCCTTCTGGTAGTCAGCGGCAGCGCGGTCGAGCTCGGCAAGTGCCTGGCCCTGTGCCGCGTAGTCACCGTTCTTCTGAGCGTCGTTAAGCTTTTGCAGTGCGTCGGAGATACGGCGAGCGGCGTCGTCACGCGCGGCGACATCAACCTTGCGCTCTTCCTTCGGTGCCTCGTCGTCGGACTCAGCGTCGGCGGCATCCTTGTCCTTATCCGCCGACTGCTCCTCAGTCTCTTCCTCACCGCGGACCTTGGTCGCGGCGGAAGCATCGATACCGACCTGACTCAGAGCCTCAGTGACCGTGGCGCCATAGCCCACCTGACCGCGGTAAGCGACGAGAATACGCAGCAGCTTCGGGAATGCGGTCTCCTGGCCCTTGCGCTGGGTGTAGACCGGTTCGACGTAGAGAATCTCGCCATCGCCGACCGGCAGCGTCAGCAGGTTACCGTTGGTGACCACGTTCGTGCCCTCGAGCAGAGTACGGTCCTGGGCGACCTCATCTGCGGACATCATCGTGTCCTGCGCCTGACGCGGACCCATGGTCTGGGTGTTGGTCGGCAGGGCACGGATGGTGATCTGACCGTACGTCTCCGGATCGGAGGAAGCGCTCATCTGGGCGGCGAGGAACTCGCGCTCCAGACCGCGGAAGGCGGAAATCAGCTGGAAGCTCGGCTTTCCGGTCTTCGGATCGGAAGCGACAACGTAGTACGGCGGCTGGGAGAGGTTCTGCTCTTCCGGCGCGGTCGGATCGGACGGGACGGACCAGAAGGAGTCATTGGCGAAGAACACGCCCGGATCGCTGACGTGGTACTTGGCCATCAGCTCACGCTGAACCTTAAACAAGTCCTCCGGGTAGCGCAGGTGCTCCTGCAGCTCCTCGGAAATCTCCGACTTTGGCTTCACCACATCCGGGAAGACACCCTCCCAGGCCTTGAGCACCGGATCCTTCTCATCGAACTCGTAGAGCTCAACGGTGCCATCGTAGGCATCGACGGTCGCCTTGACCGAGTTGCGGATGTAGCTGACCTCGCTGTTCGGCAGCGGGCGTGGAGTGCCATCCGGGTTAATGGAGTCCTGCGTGGTCTCCTGGAGGCTCATGCGCTGGGAGTACGGCATCTTGGCCAGCGTGGTGTAGCCGTCGACAATCCACTTCATACGGCCATCGACTACAGCCGGGTAGGTCTTGGTGTCAGTAGTCAGCCACGGGGCGACCTTCTGAACACGGTCACGCGGATCGCGGTTGTAGATGATCTTGGAGTCCGGCCCAATGCGGTCGGACAGCAGGATGTTGAGCTCCTGGTAACGGGTGGCGAAAATCATGCGGCTGGCAAGTCCGCCTACGCCAACACCGCCCTCACCGTCGTAGGTGAAGTTACGGCCGTCGGCATCGTACTCATAGTCCTTGCCGTCACCGTTACCGCCAACAATCGCATAGTCGGCATCGCTGTTGGCGATAACCGGGCCGTAGTAGATACGCGGCTGCTTCAGGTTCAGGTTCATGCCGTTCGGGTCCTCGGACTCGAACAGGTCAGCCACGGTGTACAGCGGGTAACCGCCGCGGGCGGAACCGGACTCGGAGGCAACCTCGTCGACCTTATTAGCCGGCGCAGCAACGAAACCATTGCCGTGGGTATAGACCGTGTGACGGTTGATCCAGTCAGTCTGGTTACCCTGCAGCGTCTGCGGGTTCAGTTCACGAGCAGCGACGATGAAGTCACGGGACGCGCCATCGATCTGGTAGCGGTCAATGGCAAGCGGATCGGAGAAACCATAGAAGTTCTTCAGCTGACGCTGCTGCGTGAAGGTACGTGGCAGCACTTCCGGATCCAGGATTCGGATATTGGCCAGAGTAGCGGCATCGCGGGAAATCGAGTCCGCACCTTCCTTCGCGGCTTCCTTATCGCCTTCCTTTTCAGCCGGAACGCCCCAGTCGCGCTCGACCTTCACCTTGTCGTCGGTAAGCCCGTAGTGGTAGCGCGTCGATTCAATATTGCGCGCAATGTATTCGCGTTCCTTGGAAGCGCGGTTCGGGTTAACTGAGAACTGCTCAACTGCCATCGGCCAGGCCACGCCAATCAGACCTGCGGAAACCAACATCAGCACGGTGGCAAACGCCGGGATCGAAAGATTGCGCAGGAAAATGGCCGCGAAGAATGCAGCGGCCACGACGATTGCGATGACCAGCAGCGTAATCTTCGCCGGCAGCAGCGCATTGATATCGGTGTAGGAACCACCGGTGAAGGTCTTCTGCTTGTTATTCAGCAGCTCATAGCGGTCCAGCCAGTAAGACACAGCCTTGAGCAGCATGAAAACACCGGCCCAGCACGCCAACTGCGCACGAGCCGCATTGGAAACGCGGGTCTTCTCCCCTGTAGTCGGGTTACCTGGGCGGATGCCACCAAGGAAGTAATGCGTCACCAGCGACAGCAGGAACGCAATAACTACCAGGACAACCAGCGTCGAAACGATGTACGACCACAGCGGCAACTGGAATGCGTAGAAGCCCAAGTCCTTGCCATACTGCGGGTCAGTCTCACCGAAGGACTGCCGGTTTAAGAACAGCTGCACCGTCTGCCAATTACCCTGCCCCACAAGGCCACCGAGTACGCCGAATACAACGGGCAGCGTGGTGAACATCGACTTCGAACCGGATTCAGCCATCCGTCGGTACACTGCCTGCGGGCTGCGTGGATCCGTCAGTCCGAGGTCGACGGGCCGCGAGCGCCACGCCAGCCACATAGATAGAAATGTCAGTGCGCCCGCTATCAGGCCTACAGTGATAAACAGGACGATACGAGTGAGCCACGTGGTGGCGAATACCCCTCGATACCCCACTTCACCGAACCACTGAAAGTCCGTATAAAAATTGACGGCGATTGGAATAACAAAGGTCAGCGCGGCAATCACCAACACGGTAATTGCCAGCCACCCCGGTCGGCCACCCGCCGATCGTCTCGGTCGAGTCTGGTTTAGAGACAACGTCTCTCCTGTTCGAGTTGAGCTTGACTTGCCAGCGAGCTGGTAAGTCGGTCGTACGCTTATCTGTCATCTACTCTAAATAAAGTTCCTAACATTTGACTAAGGATGCTGTTAATACAGCGTTGCCAGGAAAGGGGCGTCGTCAAGCGTCATGAGCGAAAACAACGGCACTCAGACTCATCTCAGCCAGCAGGCACTCAATCGCGCCGTGCGCGAAGCTGTCGAATACGTCCACACCGAAGGTTGGGACCGCGCTCCGAGCCTCTTCGCCCTCGTCCCCACCGCCGCGCTTGCCGACGTGCTTGCCGACGAGCTGATTGACAGCGCCCCATTGACTGTCGTTGCGCAGGAACCCCTCCCCGAGGGAATTGAAGGCGGTAGCCCTGAGTTGGCGGACTTTATCGCTCGGACATCGTGGCCGGCAGGTGTCGTCGGTGCCGTGTTAGCGCAGGAAATAATGGTCATCGCTCCGGAGCAGGCGGACAGCTTTGAGGGTGCATCCCTGGACGAGGTGCGGGCACAGGCGGATGGTGAGGCGGCTCGCCAGGCACGTCTTTTCAGTGGTGTTATCAGCGAAGGTCCACACCTAACACTGATCCAACCTCGCCCCACAGAGGCGGAACTGGATGAGCGTGGGCCCTTTGCTGAAGATGAGATTGAGCTAAAAGATGGTTCTGGGGTAGCCGATGGTGTCATCGCTGCGTTGTATTCCACGTTCGGAAGCGCCTCATAAACCCACCTACCAGCGATAAGAGACAAAAAGAGGTATTGAAAGCGCCGAATATACATATAACTAGCTGATTCCGGTTGACATCGGACTTAGAACCTAGTTGTATAACAAAGTGATAAAGGCGCGTCTCTAAGTATCCGCTCAGGGTTCTGTCGGACTTGGTTCTGTCGGACTTGGTTCTTCCAGGGACGGTCTGTGGCGAAGAAATCGCGAGTGTAGCGCGAGTTTTTCCTTCTATAGGTTTTCAACTAAGAGGTTTTTAATTATGAAGAACAACGTTGTTCGCCGTGCAGCAGCCTCGGCAGCTGCAGCTTCTGCGCTGGCAGCCTCCCTCCTGACCGGTGGTGTTGCCAACGCTCTTCCTACTGGTAACTACGTTGCCTTCGGCGATTCCTTCGCTGCTAACCCGGGTCAGTCCGACCCGGCCGTACCGGGCCGTGGTGGCTGCCCGATTTCGGTCTCGAACATCGGCTCTCACGTTGCTCGTGAGACTGGTCTTGAACTGCACGACTACTCCTGCAATGGCACTACCGCTTTCATGCCGACTCAGCCGCAGAAGTCCCTGATGGGCCAGGTTGACAACGCCATCGCTCAGGGCTCCCTCGGCCCGGCTACCCAGCTGGTAACCATCTACGTTGGCGCCAATGACGCGATGCAGGGCGCTGTGCTGCCAATGCCGGTTCAGGATGACCTGTACACCACCAACGTTGTGGCCGCTGTGGAGAAGATCAAGGCCGCTAACCCAACTGCTCGCGTCATGCTGATTGGTTACCCGGCTTTCACCTCTAATGACCCGACTCACTACGCTTGCCCGGTTAACGCCGCAGGTTTCGCACCGCACATTCCGGCTGCCGGTATGCACCACTTTGAGATGGCTCTGCAGAACCGCCAGATGCGTGCTGCCGCTGAATCCGGTATCGGTTTCGTCAACATGAAGGAGGTCACCAACATCGACGTCGCAATGTGCGGTCCGGACGGTGAGCGTCAGGTCTCCGCAATTCTGGATACCGATGTTGCTTCCTACAACATGACCAACCACCCGACCTTCCACGGTTCGGCAGTTGCTGGCACCACTATCGCCAACGTCTACAAGAGCACCTTCTAAGGTCTTTCGACGTCGCTCAGACGTCTTCAAGTACAACGAAAAATCCCCGGTCGTAATGACCGGGGATTTCCATTTGTGGAGCTGCCGAGAATTGAACTCGGGTCCACCGCCAACTCGCCAGGGCTTCTCCGTGCGCAGTTCGCACGATCGCCTCTACTCGACCCTTCGGCTCAGGCAAACATGTCCGAATGACGGGCCCAGCCGCAAGTAAGAAGATCCCCGATGAGCCTTACGGCACACCCATCGGGCGAGCCCTTTTAAGTCGATGCCAGGGTCCGGACCAAAGGGCAAGCCCGGTCTGACAGACACGCTAGTCGCTTAATTAGGCAGCGAGAGCGTAGTCGCGCTGAGTGTTCTCGGCGCTTAATCAGTTGCTACGACGCTTAAACGGTGGTCTCTAGCCTGCACCGGCACGCTTCCCCTGGCTCACTGTACGGTGTCGAAACCATGTCAGCCCCATACAATGCCTTCGAGCACGGGAAAGTGCGTAGCACTCAAAGGATGTTCAAGAATAACGCTTTACGACGGGAAAAGTCAACAAGCTTCGCCGCAAGGCCCACAGCCCCCCCCGAATGTCAACTCCGGGTTGACACTGACGTCAACCAATGGTTGACTGCAGTCATGGATCCATTGACGACAATCCGTCACCGACTGCAAGCAACGAACATTGCCGAACAAGAACTTGAAGATGCCGTGGCGCAGGCTCGCGCAGCGGGCCATTCATGGGCAGAGATTGGAAATGTACTCAATATCTCCCGGCAAGCGGCATTCAAGCGGTTCGGAAGTGTCCAAAACCCCGTTTCAGGAGAATTGATGACTGCCACAAAAACTACACATATCGCCGAGCTCGGCGAAAAATTCCTTCGCCACATCATCAACGGCGAAGAAGCAGAAACCGTAAGCATGATTTCCCCAAAGCTCCGGAAGGATCTCCCCTGGTCCACTATCTACTCTGTCTGGGAAGATGTTCTCACCGAGACTGGGGCGTTCGAATCTTTCGACGACACCCAAGTCACCAGCCTCGGGGGAACCAGGACTAAGGAACCGACCTCGCAGAAACTCCTGTCGAAGATTCTCGGCACAAGTCTCGTCATCACCACCCTCAAACATGAGGCTGGCGAATGGATGGCTCGAGTTGCCTTTGACCGTCACGAAAACGTCATTGGCCTACTCATCCTCCCAGTCGATGCGACTGAGTTCCCCTTCTAAAAAGGGTTTCTTCTAATGAAGACCTCTTTTACCCCTTGATGCCCTTCACACGACGGCCCAGCGCACGAGTAGCTTCGCGCTCCTCCGTGCGGCGCTTGATGTCCTGGCGCTTGTCATAATCCTGCTTACCGCGGGCGAGTGCGAGCTCGACCTTCAAGCGGCCGTCGGTGAAATACAGCTTCAGGGGTACAAGCGTGTTGTTGCCATCGCGGACCTTGCCCCACAGGGTGTCAATCTCCTTGCGGTGCAACAACAGCTTGCGCGAGCGACGCGGTGAGTGATTAGTCCACGAACCGTAGGAGTACTCCGGGATATGCAGCCCGCGGAGCCACACTTCGCCGTCGTCGATGGTCGCGAAGGCGTCATTAAGCGATGCTTTGCCCTCGCGCAGCGCCTTGACCTCAGTGCCCACGAGAACGACACCGCATTCGTAGGTGTCCAGAATGTTGTAGTCATGGCGGGCACGACGATTGGTGGCCACCACCGCGTTGTTGGCGCTGACCTTTTCTTTCTTCGACTTCTTCTTGCCCATAACCTGATTAACTCTAGTCGAAGAAGGTGCACTACAGCTATTCCCTAGCTATTCCCTTAACTTTCCCTTATGCGCCTGCTCGCACCCGACATACATATGCCTCTGGCCTTTTACGTTGTGACGCAACTTACTTTCCCCTAACCTTTTACCAACGTCTAACACAGAGGGATTTATATATATGGGACAGTCAAAAACGTTGGAACCGGACAAAGCGCCACCGAAGCCAAAGGGGTTCCTAGCAACACTGGAACGTATCGGCAACGCACTGCCAAATCCATTTTGGCTATTCGTGATTCTTGCCGGTGTAGTCATCGTTTCTTCGTGGCTCGGTGAGGCTGCGGGTATGCAGGCCAAGGATCCCGCGTCGGGTGACATCATCGAGGTGGAAAGCCTTGCTACCGCAGAGTACCTGCAAAAGATGGTCTCTGAGGCGGTAACGAACTTCACGGACTTCGCACCAGTTGGCCTGATTCTGGTGTGCATGCTCGGTGTCGCAATTGCGGAGTACTCCGGTTACATCGGCTCGGCAATCCGCGCGGCAATTTCCAAGGTGCACTCCCCTGTCCTGCTGACATTCATTGTTGCACTGGCCGGCGTGACTGGTTCAATCGCTTCTGATGCCGTCTACGTGATTCTCATTCCGCTGGGTGCCGCCTCATTCGCCGCAGTTGGTCGTAACCCTATTGTCGGTGCGATGGTCGCCTTTGCCGCCTCGTCGGCCGGGTTCAATTCGTCACTGGTGCTCAACATCACCGATGTGCTGCTGGCAGGTATCTCCACGCATGCAGCGCACTTCGTGGATCCGGAATACGTAGTTTCACCGCTGGCCAACTACTTCTTCACTATGGCCTCGTCGATTGTGCTGGCTCTGATTATTACCGCCGTTACTGAACTGTTTATTACCAAGCACGTGGAGAAGACCGTCCACGACGACCACATTGACCACGATGCCGCGGAATTCACCAAACCGGGCGCTTCGGAGGAAGCTGCCGAGGAAAACGCCAAGAAGGAGGAGCGGAACACCGCATCTAGCAGCTCCAGCAATGGCCGCGACAAGCTAATCCTCAACGATGCCGAACGACGTGGCCTCCGCTACGGCAACATCGCCGCTGTCATCTTCCTGGCGCTTTGGTTCGCTGCCCTGTTCATCCCGGGTTCGCCTCTGCGCGGCGAAGGCGACGGCATCTTGAATTCCGTGCTGCTTACCGACGTCGTGGCGTCCATCGCCCTCTTCTTCGCAGTGGTCGGCATTGCGTACGGCATCGGTGCCAAAACCATCACCTCCTCAGCAGACGTGCCCGCCTTCATGGAACGCGGCCTGGGCACACTGACCACAATGATGGTGCTCTTCTTCGCCGTCTCGCAGTTCACGGCCTACTTCAAGTGGTCCAATATCGGCCAGTGGACCGCTATCAAGGGCTCCGAATTCCTGACCAAGGCGGATCTGCCGCCGCTGTTGCTCTTTGCTGCCTTCGTCCTGATGGTGGCTGTTCTCAACCTGCTGATTACCTCTGGCTCCGCGCAGTGGGCACTGATGGCGCCGGTCGTGGTACCGATGCTGATGTACGTCAACGTCTCCCCAGAGGTCTCCCAGCAGCTATTCCGTATTGGTGACTCCCCGACCAACATCATTACACCGATGTCGCCATACTTTGCGCTGGCGCTGACCTTCCTGCAGAAGTACTACAAGCCGGCGGGTGTCGGCACGCTGATGTCACTGGCCATCCCGTACTCGCTGTGCATGATGGTGGGCTGGTTCCTATTCTTTGTCGTGTGGTACCTCGCGGGCATTCCGCTGGGGCCAGGGGTTCCGGTGCGTTAACTCACAGCCACTAGGAGATTGAGGGATTGGTCGAATTTTTCGCCCAATCCCTCACTTATTTGTGGCACCCGGGCTTAATATTGCGTACGGTCGCCACCACAATGGGCGTCGTAAAGCGAAAACGTACACACATTGAGCACACACTGAGACGCGGATATAACCTATGCCAACAAAGCACCTAAAATTTACGGGATCGACCGGCGAGACTCTGGCTGCATCAATTGATTTGCCGGACGGTCAGCCACGCGCGTGGGCGCTATTTGGTCATTGCTTCACGTGTAATCGGATGGTGCCCGGCGCGTCACGCACCTGTAAGGCGCTGGCGAAGAAGGGCATTGCGGCATTCCGGTTCGACTTCACTGGCCTCGGGCAGTCCACTGGTGATTTCGGTGAGACGACGTTCCAGACCAACATCGATGATCTTAAGGCCGCCTACGAGTTCATGGAGGCAGAATTTGAGGCCCCCGCGCTACTGATTGGGCACTCGCTCGGTGGTGCAGCGGCGCTGAACGCCGGCCACGATATGCCGAAGGTCAAGGCGGTTGCGACAATCGGTGCACCCTTCGATCCGGCACACTCGATTGTGCGCATCGCCGGTGACATTTCGACGGTCGATGAGCACGGCACGCAGGTTCTGCAGATTGAAGGTCGTGGCATTCCCATCTCCCGTGAGTTCTTGGAAGTGTTGGCGGACTACAACCCGGAGGTTTATCTCAGCCAGCTGCGCAAGCCGCTGCTTATTCTGCATTCCCCGACCGACCAGACTGTTGGTATCGATAGCGCCCAGAAGATTTTCCAGGTATCTCGCTATCCAAAATCTCTGATGAGCTTGGATCGCGCGGACCACTTGCTCACTCGCGCTAAGTCCGCCGCGCGCGCTGCTGACCTGATTTATGCGTGGGCGGATAGCTATCTTCCGGAGGCTGAATAACCCTGT
Organism: Corynebacterium sp. LK31; assembly: GCF_014335015.1. Taxonomy (NCBI): domain Bacteria; kingdom Bacillati; phylum Actinomycetota; class Actinomycetes; order Mycobacteriales; family Corynebacteriaceae; genus Corynebacterium; species Corynebacterium sp. LK31. The sequence goes on from NZ_PDGW01000014.1 coordinate 86,961, forward strand.
TACCATTAGGGGTTATGGACACGACTGAACACTCTGGCCACTCGCACGGCCACGGTCATTCACACGGTCATTCACACGGCCATGACCACGCTCATTTTGACCCCGCGAATACTCCTGCCCGTCGCCTGCTCGTGGCTGCGGGTCTGACTCTTGTCGTATTTCTCGCCGAGCTCATCGGTGGCTTGGTTTCGGGTTCGCTGGCGTTGCTGGCAGATGCCGGCCATATGGTGACGGACTCCGCGGGCCTGCTTATGGCAGTTGCCGGTTTGGCTATCGCCCAGCGCGGTGCGAATCACCGCGCGACGTACGGGTACCGTCGTGTTGAGGTTCTGACTGCTCTTATCAACGGTCTGACAGTTTTCATCATTGCCGCTGTGATTCTCTGGGGCGCAATCCGGCGTTTTGGCTCCCCAGAACAATCGGAAATTCAGACCACGTCGATGCTCATCATCGCGGTCATCGGCCTGCTCACCAATGTTATTGCGGCCTTTCTGCTCGCGGGGGCTGCCAAGGAAAGCGTCAACGTCCGCGGTGCGTATCTGCATGTGCTTGTCGACGCCGCTGGTTCGGTTGCCGTCATTATCTCCGCTATCGCTATCGCATACACCGGCTGGACTGCCATCGACTCTGTGGTCTCCATCGTGATTGCGCTCTTCATCGTCCCCCGAGCCGCCGTTCTGGTGCGCGACTGTCTCCACGTGTTGCTGGAGTACACCCCGAAGGGCGTCGACACTGAGAAAATCACTGCTGACCTGTCCGGCCTAGAGGGAGTGGTCGATGTCCACGATCTCCACGTCTGGTCCCTCAACGGCAGCGACCTGCTGGCATCTGTTCACCTCGTGCGCTGTGACACGCTCCCCAACGGCGACGAGCACGCATTGCTCGACCGTGCGCAGGCACTGCTTCACGACGTCCACGGGATTGAACACGCCACGGTGCAAATTGAAAGAACCGGGCACGCTGACCACGAGTACCCGGCTCATACCTAAAATGTTCGGCTAGTAGCTGAAGTAAGATGCTAGCCCTCGAGCTGCTCCCCTAGCTCCAGCCACTCCATCTCCAGCTCTGCCTTCTGCTCAACCACCTCCGCAGCACGGCGATCGAGGTCCGCCAGCTTTTGTGTGTCCAAGTTGGCTACATCAGCACTCGCTTCCGCCATCTGCGCATGCAGTTCACTTTCTTGCTGGCTGAGCTTCGCCATCTTCCGCTCCAGAGCACTCATCTTCTTCTGGACAGCATGAGCTTCCGCAGCCGAGAGCTTCGAGGTATCCTCCTCTGAAGCTGCGCCACGGGTCTGCGGACTACCGGCATTTGCTTGAGAGGCACCACCACTAGCGGCCGAGTCAGCCAGCTGTGCGCGACGCTGGAGGTACTGACTAATCCCGCCTGGCAAGTTCGTCAGCTCGCCATCGCCGAAGAGGGCCCAGGTCGAGTCGGCAATACGCTCAATCAGGTAGCGGTCGTGCGAGATGACCACCAACGTGCCCGGCCAATTGTCCAGCAGATCTTCCAATTCCTGCAGCGTGTCAATATCCAGGTCATTCGTCGGCTCGTCGAGCAGCAGGAAGTTCGGCTCACTCATCAACACGCGTGTGAGTTGCAAGCGACGGCGCTCACCGCCGGAGAGGTCTGCGATTGGGGTGCGCTGCCGCTTCGGGGAAAAACCCAGTCGCTCCGCCAGTTGCGAGGCGCTAATCTGCTTCTTGCCCAGGTCAATGTAGGTCGCCACGTCCTCCACAGCGTCGAGCACACGCATATCCAGCGGCAGATCATCGAGCTCCTGTCGCAGCCAACCCAGGCGCACCGTCTTGCCCTCAATCCGCTTGCCATCGCTTAAGGGGTAGTCTCCCGCCAATGCGCGCAACAAAGTCGTCTTACCCGAGCCGTTGACACCGACCAGGCCAATGCGCTCGCCGGGGGCCAGACGCCACGTGACGTCGTTAAGCAATTCCCTACCATCGGGCGTTTCCAGGGACGCATGCTCTAGCTCTACGACCACCTTGCCCTGTCGACGCTGCGAAAACGCCATCAACTCCACGGAATCACGCGGCGCCGGGACATCGGCGATGAGAGCCTCAGCTGCTTCGATGCGGTAGCGAGGCTTCGAGGTGCGGGCCGGCGCACCCCGGCGCAACCACGCGAGTTCCTTACGCGCAAGGTTCTGGCGACGCTGCTCGGCGGCATCGGCTTGGCGCGCACGCTCGGCACGCGCGAACGTCCAGTCGTTGTAACCGCCATCGTAAAAATCGACGGTACCATCGTGGACTTCCCACGTCTTCGTGGCAACGGTATCCAGGAACCAACGATCGTGCGTGACGACGACCAGGGCTGCCCGGCGCGAAAGGACATGATCGGCCAACCACTGCACACCCTCAATATCGAGGTGGTTCGTTGGCTCATCGAGAATGAGCAGATCCAGATCTCGGACCAGTGCGGCCGCCAGGTTAACGCGACGGCGCTCACCACCGGAGAGATTGGCGACCTTGGTATCCATACCGAGGTCATTGATACCGATGCCATCGAGGACCTCGCGGATGGAAGCGTTACCCGCCCACTCGTGTTCAGCGAGTCCCAGCGGTGCAATGACGCACTCAAACACGGTGGAATTCGGGTCGAGCTCGGCGCCCTGGGTGACATGAGCCATGGCCATGTCGTTGGCTCGCGAGATACGTCCGGAGTCCGCCGGCTCCACGCCTGCCAGAATCTTCAGCAGTGTGGACTTGCCGCCACCGTTCAAACCGACAACGCCGATGCGGTCGCCCTCTTGAACACCGAGGCTGACGCCGTCGAGCAGAGTCTTGAGCCCGAAGGACTTAGAAATATTCTCGCAATTAATCAGATTCGCCATGATGAGTATTTATTGTGCCCCATTCGACGTTGCCAAGCACACGCCGGACATACCAGGCCACCGGCAGCTCCTCGAACTGCTCTCGGGTTACCCATTTAAATTCCGGATGCTCGCCGCTGAGCTGGACATTCTGCGTGTCGTCGGCCTCGCGTACTAGAAAGGTCACCGTGTGGAAGCGGAAATTCTCCCCGCCCAAGTCCGGATTGGAATAATGGGCAAATTCGCTGACCTCCGCTGCGCGCAAGCCGGCCTCTTCACGCAGTTCGCGCACAGCGGCCTCCACGGGCTCCTCCCCCGCGTCTAGCTTGCCACCGGGCAAATCCCACTGGCCCCCGAGGAAGCCCTCGTATTCACGCAGCAGAAGCAGCAAGCGGTCACCGCGGAAAACTATGCAGTTGCACACCCAGCCGTCGTCGTCAGGCCAGAACTTAGTCCAAGCCAGGCTGCGCGGTTCGCGCCGGCCGATCTCGGCCCTACTGGGGGTGTCATCACGGTGCATGGGGAAAGATTGCCTGTCCTTTATTAAAAGCGCTGGTCTCGTGAGACCTCAGCGAGGCGAACGAAATCGGCAATTTCGAGCTTCTCTCCTCGCTGCTTGGGGTCAATCCCCGCTGCCATAAGCGCTTCTTCGGCTGCGGCACCAGATCCGTAAATCCCCGATAGGGCCGCACGGAGGGTCTTGCGGCGTTGCGCAAAAGCAGCGTCGATAAGCGGGAAAAGGCGCGCGCGGAATTGCGGCGAAATCTCCCACGGAGCCTCGGGGGCATCGGCGGCATTGGAGTTCTCAGGAGCGTCGGAGCGGGCGTAGCAGTCAATGCGCACAAGCCCGGAATCAACCTTCGGGACCGGCCAAAAGACGTGCGGACCAATGGCACCGGCGCGACGCACTGTGCCGTAGTAGGCGGCCTTGACGCTGGGGACGCCGTAGATCTTGGAGCCCGGCTGAGCCGCCAGCCGGTCAGCGACCTCGGACTGCACCATCACGAGCACACGGCGGATGGTGGGGAGCTCGGCAAGCATGTGCAGCAGCACCGGTACCGAAACGTTGTATGGCAGATTGGCCACCAGCGCATCTGGGGCGGTCTGAAAGTCCTCGCGGCTGACCTTCAGCGCATCTTTCTCAATGAGCTCTAGCGCGCAGCCCTCAGCGCGCTCAGTGACTGTCTGGGGCAGACGCGCCGCCAGCCGCGAATCGATTTCAACAGCCGCCGCGCGGCCGCAGTGTTCGAGCAGCCCGAGGGTCAGCGAGCCCAAGCCGGGGCCAACCTCAACAGGGTAGGAATCCTCCGGCAAGTCCGCCGCAGCGACAATTCGACGCACGGTGTTGGCGTCGTGGACGAAGTTCTGCCCCAATTTCTTCGTCGGGACAATATCCAACTGCGCCGCCAAGTCGCGTACTTCGACCGGCCCCAAGAAAGAAACTTCTGCTTTAGTCACAGTTAGATACTACGGGGTCAACACAAAAAATAGGCTTAGCTCGTTATGGCTAGACGGAACTAGCTTTAACGAAGCCCCATGGAAGCGGTACAAGCGGGCCATGCGCCCCAACCCTGACCAGCCTGGACACGCTCAGCGACAGCAATCTGCTGCTCGCGGGAAGCCTGCGATGCACGCGGTGCATACTCAGTACCGCCGTAAGCTGCCCAAGTGGAATCGGTGAACTGCAGACCACCGGAGAAACCGTTACCGGTATCGATAGCCCAGTCGCCGCCGGACTCACACTGAGCCAGCTGATCCCACACGCCGTAGCCGGCAGCCGGAGCTGCAATGCGGGACTTAGTGCCCTGGCGAATAGTGGAGATACCCGGAGCCTTTAGCTCCTTTTCTTCCAGGACCTCGCGTCCGAGCTCTTCACCATCGCGAGAGGTGACCTTGACCTGACGCTCTACCTGGCCCGGTTCACCTTCCTGCTCAACGATGCGCTCATCTTCGAACATCGAATCATCTTCAATGATGTTCTCGTGAGCTGGAATCTCCTCAGTCTCGGTGATGGTCTTATCAATCAGACGAGACAGAGCGATGCGCATCCCCTCGGTGACCGGAGCATCCAGACCCGGCTCGACGGTGTCATCTTCACGCAGTTCAATGCCACGCTGAGCCAGCACATCTCCGACGGTCATAGCCGGGACGGTCAGGTCGATGTCCTTGGCATCGTCGTGAAGCACAATATTCTTGGCACGAACGACGTCGAGTTCGACTCCCTTAGCGGAAATCTCGCCCTTTTCGACCTCGACCTTGTCCTTATCGGAGATGAGCCCCTGCTTCTTCAGACCTTCAATCAGCTCATCGGTAGTGATGGCATTGGTCTTGTGCTCCTGCGGCTTGCCATCGACAATCATCGTGACTGGCTTGGCAGAGCGGTAGACCAGCTTGCCGCCGTCCGTGAGATCGCCCTGACGCTGAACCAGGTCGCCACCGGTGGTTTCGACACCAGCCTTCTGCAGAATGGCCTTGTCATCCTTGGACCAGGTTGCGATTTGCTCAACCTTACCGTCGATTTCGACGGTGATGGTGTCATAGTTGGATGCTGCGACAGTACCACCCAGAGCAACAGCAGCGACCAGACCGCCTGCGGCAATCTTGGACGAAGTGGAGACTCCGTCATTAGCACGATTGAGATGACGCTTCTTCGCAGCACTCACGGGGTTCGTCACAGCCTTTCGGAGGATGGGGCAGCTAGCAAATGAAAGAAATACAGTTTGTAACAGTACGGTAAAGATTCAGTGTTGTCTAAAATATATCGATAAAAGTGACGGGAAATACAACAAACCGCCCCGGCTGCATTTCCACAGCTCAGGGGCGGCAATACGCCAGCACGTGCTTAAATGCCGTACACCCGACGTGCATTATCCGTCAAAATCTGTGCCATCTCCTCCGCCCCGATTTCTCGGGCTGCGGCCATCGCACGCGCCTGATGACCGATAAAAGTGGACTCGTTGCGCGCACCTCGGAAAGGCTCCGCGGTCATGTACGGGGCATCGGTTTCCACCAGCAGCTGCTCCGCCGGCGCCTCAGCCACAGCCTGCCGCAGGTAATCATTGCGTTTGAAGGTCACGTTGCCGGTAAAACTCAGCAGGTAACCGCGTGCAATGGCTTCGCGGGCAACCTCGATGGGCGAAGAGAAACAGTGCAAAATGACCGTATTGTCGTAGCCGTCCAACGCCGCCATCAGGTCTTCATCGGCGTCGCGGTTATGAATCATCAACGGCTTGCCGACGGTTGCTGCGAGCTCCATATGCCACTGCAACGCAGCCAGCTGTTCGCTCTTCGACGCGCAGCCGTCGAGGGAATCCAGCCAGTACCAATCCAATCCCGTCTCCCCCACGGCCACAACCCTGGGGTCGGCAGCCATTTCGGTTAAGCGGGCCTTGGCGTCGTCGTCAAGCTCGTGCGCGCGCGTCGGATGGATGGCGGCGGCGGCCCAGACGTTGGGGTGCGCGTGCGCAGCGGCAAAGGCCAGTTCGGTTTCCGGCATGCCATCGCCGACCGTGCAGACTCCGACGACGCCCGCTGCGGCGGCCCGGTCCATGAGCGCCGCAATCTCTTCCGGAGTTTGCGCCCCACAGGACGCGAGATGCGTGTGGGCGTCAAACAGCGGAGTGAGATACTCCGCGGGTTCTGCAATCTTGCGTTTGCGCTTTCCCATACCTCTACTGAGCCCCTACTTCACCTGTGCCCACTCGGGGCCGTGCTCAGCCAACTCAGAGTCGAGCTTGGTGAAAATCGGCTTCGGCTTGGCAAGCTGCGTACCCGGCTCAATGTCGAAGCGACGCCAGGCGGCCTTCTGATTGACGTAGTCACCGGTGATGATTGGGTAGCTCCTACCCTCTGCCGGCAGGTCAGCGCCGACCGGTTCGACCGGCATGTCGTCCTGGACTTCCTGGACTTCTGGCATTGCGGCCCAGATCCCCTCGCCGCCCAGGGTCTCGAAGACCTTCTGCGAGCTTTCCGGCAGGTACGGGGTCAGCAGCACATTGGCGTCGCTGACTACCTGCAGTGCTGTCCACAGCACGGTGGCGAGACGCTCGCGCTGGGACTCGTCCTTCGCCAGCTTCCACGGCTCCTGCGCAGCAATGTAGGCGTTGGCCTCTCCGACCAAGTGCATGGCGGCGGTGATACCGGCGCGGAAGCGGGACAGCGCAAGCGCGTCGCCGACCTCGGCGAAGGAACGCTCAGCCAGGTCGAGCAGTTCACGGTCAGCGTCAGTGAGTTCGCCCGGAGTTGGCACCTCACCGAAGTTCTTGAAAGCCATGGACACGGTGCGGTTGACCAGGTTGCCCCAGGAGTTGGCCAGCTCGTTATTCACGCGGCGGACGAACTCATCCCAGGTGAAGTCGGTGTCCTGGTTCTCCGGGCCTGCCATCGCGATGAAGTAGCGCAGCGGATCCGGACCAAACTCCGCCAGGAAGTCCTTCACATAGATGACAACGCCCTTGGAAGAGGAGAACTTCGAGCCCGACATGGTCAGGTACTCCGAGGAGACGACCTCCGTCGGCAGGTTCAACTCACCGAGCTCCCCGACCTCGCCCCCGCGGGAGCCCTCGCCACGGTAGCCCAGCAGCTCAGCCGGCCAAATCTGGGAGTGGAAGGTGATGTTGTCCTTGCCCATGAAATAGTAGGACAGCGCCTCCGGGTCATTCCACCACTTGCGCCACGCTTCCGGGTCACCAATGCGCCAGGCCCACTCGATGGAAGCGGATAGGTAACCGACGACGGCGTCGAACCAAACGTAGAGTTTCTTCGTCCCGTTTTCCGACCAGCCCTCCAGCGGAATCGGCACACCCCAGTCAATATCACGGCTCATTGCACGCGGACGGATGTCCTTCAGGATGTTCAGGGAGAACTTCAGCACGTTCGGGCGCCAGTCCTTGCGCTCCTGCAGCCACTCGGTCAAGGCCTCTGCCAGAGCCGGCAGGTCTAGCAGGAAGTGCTCAGTTTCAACGAACTTCGGGGTCTCGCCGTTGATTTTCGACACCGGATCAATCAGATCGGCCGGGTCAAGCTGGTTACCGCAGTTGTCGCACTGGTCGCCGCGGGCACCGGAAGCGCCACAAATTGGGCAGGTACCTTCGATGTAACGGTCCGGCAGGGTGCGACCGGTCGACGGGGAAATCGCACCCATCGTGGTCTGCTTGACCATATAGCCGTTTTCGTAGAGCCCACGGAAGAGCTCCTGGACAACGGCGTAGTGGTTGCGCGTGGTTGTGCGCGTAAACAGGTCGTAGGAAAGCCCCAGACCCGCGAGGTCCTGCACAATCTGGCGGTTGTAACGGTCGGCCAATTCCTGGACAGAAACGCCTTCCTTCTCCGCCTGCACAAGCAGTGGCGTGCCATGCTCATCAGTACCGGAGACCATCAGCACGTCATTGCCAATCATTCGCTGGTAGCGAGCGAAAACGTCCGAGGGGACACCGAAACCTGCAACATGGCCGATATGTCGCGGACCGTTAGCGTACGGCCACGCAACTGCTGTGAAAATGCGAGACATATCTAACAGGGTAATAGATGACCTACCATCACGATGAACTGTGCCCTCATGAAGTCTTCCAAGAACTGTCCCCTAGCGTCATCGCGCGCTCGCGCAGTCACTACGCTTATGTCCTATGTCCACTCGGTCCACCTCCTCCGACTCGGCCGCTGACTTCACTTCGCGCGCGACCACTGCGCTAGCTCGTCTTATCGCCGCCGGTCATCGCCCCGCCGCACTCGTCGGCTCCTGGTTCGGTTATCGCGCGGTTCTCGCCGCTAACGTCGAGCTCACCGCCTGCGATTCGACAGCGCTTTTCACCAGCCCCGACCCCAATGCGTGGCTATTTGGGTTCCGCCCCTACTCCGGCACCAGCGCGCATGGGATCGCTGCCTGCGTCGCATTGCTTGCCGACGACGGCACGTGGCATTTCGACGGCCCCGGCACCGGTGACCCCTCAAATCCGGATTTCCAAGCCCTTCAGGAGACCATCAAATACTCGCACGAAAACACGCGTGACGACGCGCTCCCCGCGGCCACACCACTGGAGTGGGATCAGGGCGACCGAGAACGCCACCAGCTTGCAGTGGAGAACTGTAAGGAAGCAATTGCCGCGGGCGAGGTGTACCAAACCTGCATCTCTACACGCTTTCACGCGGAGCTGAATGCGGGATCGGGCACGAACGTCGATGTGGACAATGCTGCACTAGCCCACGCCGGCGCGTGGTTTTCCTCCCGCGTGGCGCGGTATCAGCCGGCTCGAGCGGCATTCTTGCCCGGCAACCTCGATGCTGGAATTCCAATTCTGGCCTCGCTGAGTCCTGAGGAGTTCCTCATCCGCGCTGGCACAAGCGTGACTGAAACTCCTATCAAAGGCACGATTCCCGCTGACCGGCCCCCGCATGAGCTGTTGCGCAGCGATAAGGATGTCGCCGAGAACATCATGATTGTCGACCTGGTGCGCCACGACCTCGGCCAGGTGGCCAAAACTGGCACTGTGAAGGTCACGGATCTGCTCAGTGTGCGTCCGGCACCGGGCGTGTGGCACCTGTTTTCCACAGTTTCCGCGGAACTTCCCGATCAGCTCAGCCACGCTGAGCTGATCGATGCCTGCTTCCCACCGGCCTCAGTCACCGGTACACCGAAGCTGCGAGCAATTGAGCTTCTGCGCGAGTGGGAACCCGAGCCCCGTGGCGCTCACTGTGGCGCGATTGGTGCGGCCCACGGGGATGCACTTGAGCTCAATGTCGCCATTCGTACCGCTGAGTATGCAAAAGACCCGAACTCGGGGAGAGTTCGGGTCGAAGCTGGCATCGGCGGTGGCATCACCATCGGGTCTACGCCCGAGGGCGAATGGGCCGAGATTGAGGCCAAGGCCGCACCGCTGCTGTTGGAAAGCTAGTTGCGCAATTTACGAGCACGGCGGCGTTCGCGCTGTTCGGCCGCTTCCGCCAAGCGGCGCTCGCGAGCCATGCGCAGGGCAAACTGACGCTGTTCCTTGTCATCGAGGTACATCGGATCGTCGGAAAGCCCCTTAACCAGCGCCACCATCAGCGCCAAGATAACAATGACGAACGGGCTTGCCGCCAAAATGGTGATGTTCTGCAGGTTGGACAGGGCATCGCTGCCGCCGGTGACCAATAGGACAATCGCAATCAGAGCGGTGAAAATACCCCACATAGCAGTGACCGTGCGCGATGCTGTGAGTCGACCGAACTGGCTCATGGTGCCCATCACCGTGGAGGCGGAGTCCGCCGAGGTAATGAAGAAGGTAGCCAGCAGAACCATTGCGATGACGGAAGTAATCGCGCCACCCGGCAGGGATTCCAGCAGGTTGAACAGCTGGCTCTCAGCCGAGCCGTCGCCATAGATGGAAGCACCCTGCTGCTCACGAGTAATGGCGGTGCCGCCAAAGATGGAGAACCATACGGCAGAGACAATCGACGGAACTGCGACGACGGTGAAGACGAACTCACGGATAGTACGGCCGCGAGAAATGCGCGCGATGAACATACCGACAAACGGCGACCAGGAGATCCACCAGGCCCAGTAGAAGATTGTCCACGACGAGAGCCATTCGCCGGCGGTACCGTCAGCGGAAGCGCTGGAGCGGGCGGCCATCTCAAAGAAGGAATTCAGGTAGCTACCAATAGAAGTCGGAATCAGGTTCAGAATCACCACGGTAGGGCCGAGGACCAACACCAGCAGAGCCAGCAGGCCAGCGGCAACCATGTTGAAGTTCGAAATGTACTGAATGCCCTTGCCCACACCCGACAGCGCAGAAGCCAAAAAGGCACAACCCAGAATGAGGATAAGACCAATCCACAAACTTGTGCCCTTGATGGCAGTGAAACCGTTGATCTCCAAACCAGCGGAAATCTGCAGCACACCAACACCGAGAGAGGCTGCCGTACCGAAGACGGTGGCAAAAATCGCAAGTGCGTCGATAAGCTTGCCCAACCATCCCTCAGCGCGACGTGCACCGATAAGCGGGATGAACGCCGCGGAAATCAGCTGCTTACGACCAAGACGGTAGGTCGAGTAAGCAATGGCAAGGCCGACGATGGCGTAGAGCGACCACGGGTGCAGAGTCCAGTGGAACATCGTCGATGCCATGGCGGTACCGACTTCCTTTGGCTGGTGACCCGGCACACCTTCGCGGTAGAAGGTCAGTGGCTCAGCAACGCCGTAGAACATCAGACCGATGCCCATACCGGCGGCGAACATCATGGCAATCCAGCTAGGTGTGGAAAACTCTGGTTTCTCGGCGTCCTTGCCCAGGCGGATGTGACCGAACTTGGAAATCGCGATGGACACAATAAAGAAGACAAAGACGGTACTAGCCAAGATAAACAGCCAGCCGGTGTTCTCCACGACCCAGTTCAGAGAACTAGATGCAAACGTGGAGAAACTGTCCGGCCACACCAGTCCCCAGACGATAATTGCCAGAATTGCGGCAATGGCGGGGACGGTAACCCCGAGGTTCACGGGAGCGTGAGAATCGTCGGCCCTGACTTCGCCAACGACCGACTCCCCTACTTCTTGTTGTATTTCATGTTCTGGTGGATTCGTCATTCCTCCACCATGTCCACCATTGACCTGGGATTTCAACTTAGAATGCGGGTTTTCTCAGGTTTTCTTCATTTTTTCCCAGCTTGCAAAAACTGCCAATAATGGCGTTTACCCTGTTCACTGTCGTGCGCTGGGCATTTCCTGGCACAAAGTAACAATCGCCTAACGATTTTCCTCGCGAGCAGCCAAAACCGCCTGATAGAGATCACGGTGCTTTGTCATTCCAGCCTCCGCCGCAGCCTGCTTCGCGGCATCCTTCAACCGCATGCCATCAGCCACGAGCTCCTCCACGCGGTCAACTAGGTCCTCCGTGGATACCTCCGTCGCCTGCTGCCCCGCGCCCTCAATCACCACCGTAATTTCTCCGCGGACACCTTCTTCCGCCCACGCAGCCAGTTCTCCCAGCGTCGCGCGGCGAGTCTCTTCAAAGCGCTTGGTCAACTCACGGCTTACCGACGCGCGCCGCTCCTCACCTAAAATCTCCGCGGCATCCGCCAACGTGGCAGCCAATCGATGCGGCGACTCAAAGAAACAACAGGCTCGCTTCTCTGTCTTCAGTGATTCCAACCAGGCCCGGCGCGCCCCCTGTTTACGAGGTGCAAAGCCATCGAAGCAGAAGTGGCCGACACCCAAGCCGCTGAGAGCCAATGCGGTAGTCACCGCGCTCGGTCCCGGTACGCAGGACACCGGCACACCCGCGTCGTGAGCAGCCGCCACCACAGCCAGGCCGGGGTCTGACACCACCGGCATCCCCGCATCGGTCACCACAATGACTTTCTGTCCCGCCTTCGCCGCCTGAATCAGCGACTCAGTGCGGCTCTCTTCGTTGTGATCGAAGTTCGAAACAAACTTCCCCTTGGGGGAAATGCCCAGCGCTGTGGCTAGGTTGCGCGCCCGCCTGGTGTCTTCCGCGGCGATGATATCGGCGTCGATAAGCGCACCGCGCAAGCGGTCGGAGGCATCGGCTATATTGCCCAGCGGCGTTGCCACCAGAGTGATGCCGGGAGCCAGCGTCGTAGCCTCACTGAGGGGCTCGTTCTCGTGCGGTTGGAAGTTCGATGCCGAATGCGTCATGATTCCATAGCTTAAACTGACATTCGTGACCGATGCCGCTTTAACCCCACCACCGGAAACCGAGCGCCGCGCGAAAAAACGTTTCCTGCGCCCGATTCCCCCGGTTCCCCCGCTGCCGCCACTGCGGCGGTGGGACAAATGGGATACCGCCACTTTTGTGGTTCTCGGAATCGTCGCAGCGCTAACGCGTTTCATCGGGCTTGCTGCCAAGACCGACAATGGCACCCCGCTCTTCGACGAAAAGCACTATGTGCCACAGGCCTGGCAGATTCTGGAGTCCACGCGCGACCCCATCTCATCTGGCATTGAGGACAATCCCGGCTACGGTCTGATTGTGCATCCGCCAGTGGCCAAGCAGGTCATCGCCTTGGGCGAGTGGATTTTCGGTTATTCACCAATGGGCTGGCGGTCTATGTCGGCGGTGTGTGGCACGCTGGTCATCCTGCTGCTCATGGACATCGTCCGACGTATCTCTCGCGGCTCGCGGTTGGCAGTGGGTATTGCTGGTCTCTACGCGCTTGCCGACGGAGTGCTGTTTGTCTCCTCTCGGGTCGGCATGCTGGATATGATTCAGACCTTTTTCATCATCGCGGCCGCGTGGGCACTTCTCATTGACCAGGCCGATGCCCGCAAGCGCCTGGAATCCGCCACGGAACTCGGTAGTTTCGGCCCCTATCTCAGCTATCGCTGGTGGCGACTGCTCGCCGGCATCATGCTGGGGCTTGCCACCGGGGTGAAGTGGTCCGGTCTGTACTACATGGCCGCATTCGGCCTGTGGTCCGTTTTCACGGATTTGGTGTCACGCAAGAATGCCGGTGCGGACAAGCCCGTGCTCGGCGCACTCGCCCGCGATACCGCCCCGGCGTTGCGTGATCTGGTGGTGGTTCCGCTGGGCGTTTACTTCTTAAGTTGGCGTTCTTGGTTCGCCGAAGAAACGTCGGTCTATCGCCATGTCTCGCCCGAAGACCGCGATACGGGACTCCCCGGCACCGGCTGGCTTCCCGAGGCCGTGCAGAACTACCTGCACTACCAGAACAGCGTGCTGAAGTTCCACGCCGAGCTGACCACCTCTAATGGCCACAAACACCCTTGGGAGTCCAAGCCCTGGGAGTGGCTGGTCAGCTGGCGGCCAATGCTCTACTACTCCACCGAAACCACCTGCAGTGGCGGCCAAGAGTGCAAGGGCTGGATGATGCTCTTTGGCACCCCGCCCATCTGGTGGTTGCTGGTCCCCGTGGTCCTGTGGGCCACATGGCGCTGGCTCGGCCGCCGCGACGGCCGCTACGCGCTGCCAGTCATCGGTTTCCTCGCCTCGTGGCTGCCGTGGGTCATCGGCTACGACCGTCAGATGTACTTCTTCTACGCCACCGCGCTGATTCCATTCGTACTCATCGCCTTTGCTCTGCTTGCCGACGATCTCTCACACTGGCGGCCCCGCGATAAGCCGGTGGGGTTGGTAATCGTTGGCACGCACGCCGCACTAGTGGTGGCCGCGTTTGTGTTCTGGCTGCCGATTTTGACCGGCTACCCGCTGCCTCTCAACCACTTTGAATGGCGGTTCTGGTTGCCGTCTTGGAGCTAGTCCCGCTGTGGTGGCACGCCTGTGACCGGCAACCCCGAGGCGGCCCGCCATGCCTGTGCGATTGCCGTCGGCGTATAGCCACCCAGCCACACAACGGCCAGCGTCAAAGCGGAGACAAACATCAAGGCCAGGCCAGCAACCTCAGATGCTCCCTGGGCGCCGATGAGAATGTCACGAATACCAAAACCAATGCTGAACGTGGCGACGGCACCGTAGACCGGCGCCATGCCCATGGCAGCGCGTGGCCGCCAGGCAGCCCAGAACAATCCCACTGCCAACGCAAGCCGAATTGCCGCGAGTTGGATGCCAAGGCGTGCTCCGAGCTCCATTGGGTCAACGGTGGCAGTGGAACCGTCGATAGGCGCTCCCGTGCTTGTTGCGATTCCTGCACCGTCCTGCGGCTGCGCCGAGGAAAGTCCGAGCGTCATCATGCCGGAGGCGTCGACCAGTGTCGCAATCCCCCAGACCGCCCAGCAAAGGCCCAGTGCAATGAGCACCCCGCGGGCGGTGCCGGCCATGAGCAGCCATGCGCGCTCACGCCGGCGGCGCTCCGGTTCGATGGAGACCAAAATGCGCTCCGAGAGATCATCCGTGGAAATCTCCGGCATACCATCGGCAGGCCCAACCGTAAGGGCGCGGTTCAGCCGCACCGCTCGCTCGTACCAAGCTCGGCACTCCTCGCAGGCCCCAAGATGGGCATCGATGACTTCATCGGCAATGCTTGCCTGCTCGCCATCGAGGCGAGCTGACAATGCTGCGCGAATTTCCTCGCACTCCACGGGGAATCTCCACCGCCTTTAACTCTTAAGGGGGTTGTACCTAATGAGGTCTTACCTGATGAACTGCCTGTCCAAACTGAAACGGCCAGCCCCGAAAACGAAAATCATCACCAGACCACCGATGAGCGACATCACAAGCTCCGCACCGTTGTCGCGGATAAACAGGCCATTGCCCAAGTGCATCGACCACCAGGCACCAATCATCTCAATGATGAAGACCATCGCCACCGTCGGTGCCAAGAGTCCCAGAATCAGCAACGCGCCACCGACCAGTTCGACTAGAGCGACAACCCAGACCGTCAAGTGCGCCTGCGGGATATTCGCGGCGACAAAGTAACCGGTCGTCTTGTCGATACCGGTGATAAAAATCTTGTCCCAGCCATGGCAGATGAAGATAATTCCGAGTATTAGGCGGAGAATCACGAGCGCGATATCGCGCATTACCGGTCGATCCATGAGGGACATGCTACCCGACGGCACGGTCAAAGCACGGTAGCACTGCGGCTGCGAGAGGCCAGCGACTTTAACATGCAAAAAGGCTTCTCCCAACCCCTCGGGAGAAGCCTTCCGCCAAACACACCCGGTGTGTCATGTCTTAGGTAGTGACATCGTAACAGGCCGAGTTTCTAACAAAAAATCGCGCTGACGTGCTCAGACAACTTTAAGGTTGTTCTACGGCTCAGTTCACAGGACTAGCTCACACGAGCCTGTGGCATTTCGTCATAATCGTCGTCATCAAAGCGGTGGTCAGTGTAGGCCAGATCTGCGAAATCCGGGTCCTCATCATCAAGCTCGACCACTACCGCGCCCGGACGGCGCAGTCGCTGTGGAATTCCCAGCTCATCATCCTCGCGGTTACGCACGCCGAGGCGGGCCATCTTCATCCGGCGAATTCGGCGAGCTCGCAGTTCCTGCTCTGCACGCACGGTGCGGCGCAGGTTGACCAGATACAGGGTCATCAAGCCGACACCGACCAGTGGAATCCACCAGGTCCAACCACCGGCGAAAGCAGCGATGATGACCGTGACCGCGATGAACGCTGCCAGCCCAGCAACCGAACGGCGGCGGCGGGCAAAGCGAGTCTCAGCGTACTGGGCATCCGAAATCGGATCGAACCCACCACGACCACGGCGCTTCTCAGCGAACGCGTAATCATCTTCGGTCAAGGTGTCATCGACAGCGACTGCGTCATCGTTGGACTCGACACTGTGGTCGCTGTCGTCCTCGCCGGTCTCGTCGGGTTCCGCCTGCTCGTCTACGGTGTCTGCTGCCTCTTCAGTCTCAGAGAGCGCCTCAGCGTCCGCGTGCTCAGCGTCAGCCGCGGCACCGGAATCAGCGTCAGATTCAACGGCATCTTCGAACATCAAGTCATCGGCGTCGACAAACTGACGGCGAACGTCAACGCTCACATCGGAAGAGGACTCATCTGCACGAACCACGTCACCTTCGGCGGAGGCAACGGCGGAGTCAGATTCAGCATCCTCGTCATTAACGACAGCCTGCAGCGACTGGTCTGCAGACTCATCATCGGACACGTCCATGTCAGAGCGGTCAGAAGACTCAGCAGTGGCTTCCTCGGTAGCGGAATCATCCGCCTGCGGGGTCTCCTCCTCTGCATCTGCCGCTTCCAGCTCGTAGACGATATCGCCGTCAACGACGGCCGGGTCGGCCGCCTCGTCCACGGTGTCGTCGATAAGCACGTCGCTGACATCGAAGTCATCGTCGACCTGCGCGTCAACGGTTTCGAGAGAATCGTCGACTTCTTCGGCTACGCGCACGTCCGACTCCTTAAAAGACGGACGGCGGCGCGTCGTGGCCAACTCCTCGCCACCACGATGCAGCACGCGGGTCTTACCTAGCGCATCGGAAGTACGACGAATCGGCTTGCGCGTATTGACCACCAGCGGGGCCAGCACAAACAGCCACAGTACAACGATGAGTATCAGCAACAGTGAAGTTGACATATTTTGTGTCTCCTTGCGATTTCGCCCGGGGTTTCGCCGTCTCTCCCCGGCCCAAATACGCCACCCACATGCCCTTCCACAGAGGCATTTGCGAAGGCAGTCAGCGTATCTAGAGCGAATTCGCCCAATAGTAGAGTTGTCATCACCCTATCGGCGTGTGTTACTCAGACTACTCAGGCGCGCCGTTGCGGTGGGTATTTCTCCGCCTCTTCATATTGCGCGCGACCACTCGCCACGATGAGGTCCACTGCACTGTCCTCCCCCACCCGCGCATAAGTCAGATGATCGCGCCACGCGCCATCCATATGGAAGGCTTCCCGCGCCACGCCTTCGTACTCGAACCCACAGTTTTCCAGCACGCGTATCGACGGGACATTGCTGTCCAACACAGTCGCTTCAATTCGGTGGACGCCAACTCTCTTGGCATAATCCGACGCCAACGCCACTGCCGCAGTGGCGACCCCTCCACATGTAAAGCCGCTGCCGACCCAGTAGCCAATCCATGCGTGAGCGACGGGGAAAGGTGTAATACCGCCGAGTGTGAGCATGCCAGCGAACTGGCCGTCTACTTCAATGGTGGAGACAATCATGTCTCCCGCAGCCTCTGAACGACGCCAACTGCGCAGGTTACGGCGGAAAACAGAAGCCTTGTGGGCGTTATCCCAGTCGTCCTCGAGGGTTGGCTCCACGGGGCGCAAAATGGGCTCGTCGCGCAGCCGCAGTGTCCGCCATGCAGAGGCATCAGAGCGCTCTGGCACACGCAGGCGGACTCGGCCGCCACTGGTTACTAGACGAGAAGTACGCACAGCAACAATACTCGCGGTAGTGGAGTGAGGTTAGGCCTGGCGCGCCATGAACAGCACGTCAACTACATCTCCCGGACGCACGTGCAGCACGTCTTCCGGAATCACGATGAGGCTGTTGGCTTCCGACATACCGGCCAAAAGATGGGCTTGCGCACCGCCGGAACCTCCCAGCGGCTGCACCATGTATTCGCCGGTCTCGCGGTCACGCATGAGCTGGCCACGGATGTAGCCACGGCGCTTCTCCGCCGACTCGATCGGGCCGACAGCACGAGCGGTGACAGCGCGGCGGCGGGGATTGCGCTTCCCCAACGCCAGTCGGATGAGGGGACGAACCATGACCTCAAAAACGACCAATGCGCCGACCGGATTCGACGGCAGGAGGAACGTTGGAATCTTGTCATCTCCCAGCAGACCAAAGCCCTGGACTGAACCAGGATGCATAGCGATGCGGGAAACATCAACCTCGCCCAATTCAGCCAGCACACGGCGAATCTGCTCACCCGCGGCACCGCCGACAGCCCCCGTGATGACCAAGAGCTCACTGCGAATGAGCTGGCCTTCGATGATTTCCCGGATGCGGCGGGGCTCACCGGTGGCAATACCCACTCGGTGTACCTCAGCCCCAGCATCGCGGCCGGCTGCAGCCAGCGCGTAGGAGTTGACGTCGTAGACCTGACCGAGCCCCGGTGTGCGGTCAACATCGACCAACTCATTACCAATGGAAATCACGGACATACGTGGCTTGGGGTGCACCAAAACCTTCGAACGCCCCACCGCTGCCAGCAATCCAACCTGTGACGGCGAAATCACCGAGTCCAAGGACACCGCCACGTCACCCGGCTGCACGTCGTCACCGACCTTGCGCACAAAGTCACCGGAGTAGACCGGATGGAGAACATTAACTCGACGGCCACCGCGGTCGGTCCAGTTTAGGGGCACGACGGCGTCGGCAAGCGATGGCAGCGGCGCACCAGTTTGTACGCGCACGGCCTGCTTCGGCTGGAGACGCATCGGGTGGTGAGAGCCGGCTGTCACCTCACCGACAACAGGCAGCTCGACCTCGCGAAAATCAACATCACTCTGACGCGCATCCGGAGGTAAAGAACCAGATTCGCCGACGATATCGACAGCGCGCACCGCATAACCATCAATCGCTGACTGCACGAATCCCGGCAACGGCTGCTCTGCGATGACATCTTCAGCGCACAGCATGCCGAGGGATTCCGAAATAGCAACGCGCACAGGATCAGGCATCACAGCGTGTGCGGTGATTGCCGCCAACTGTTCTTCCACAGAACGCATGTTTTACCTTCCTCGGCACCAACCCGCGGTGCGCTTTATGCTATTCAGCTTCTCAGTACAAGCCTCTATAAAAAGGCTTTAAGCCTGTTCATCCTGCGCCAGACGCTGCTGCATGTAGTCGCGCAGCCCCTCGCCGTAGTCCGGATGCCTGAGTCCAAAGTCTACGCAAGCACGAATGAAGCCACCAGGATTTCCCAGGTCATGGCGGAACCCCTTGTGAACGACCACATGAACCGGATGCCCCTCTTGAATCAGCAGCTCAATTGCATCGGTGAGCTGGTATTCGCCGCCCTTACCGCGCGGGATGCGGCGCAGCGCATCGAAGATGGCGCGATCGAGCAAGTAACGTCCGACTGCAACGAAGTTGGATGGAGCATCCGCAGGGTCCGGCTTTTCCACCATGCCCTTGACTCGCTTCACATCGTCCCAGGCATCAGCGTCGGCCGCGTCAGCACCGAGCTCACCAGACTCCGCCGGGGTGGCGTCCTCAATATCGAAGACACCGTAGTTGTAGACCTCTTCATGAGGAATTTCCAGCGCACACAGCACCGAACCACCAAAGCGCTCGCGCACTTCCGTCATCCGATCCATCACGCCCACTGGGAGCACGAGATCGTCGGGAAGCATGACAGCAACGCTGTCCTCATCGTCTTCGAGCAGCGGCTCTGCGACCAACACCGCATGCCCCAGGCCCAGCGGTCGATCTTGAACAACGGATTCCACGCGAATGACCTCGGTGGCGCGGCGTACCTTCGCTGCAATCTTGTCCTTGCCACGCTCGGCGAGAGTCTGCTCAAGGTCCGGGCGCGGGTCGAAGTGCCCAAGCACGCCATCCTTACTCGGCGCTGTGACAATAGCCAGGCGTTGCGCACCAGTGGCGGCGGCCTCTTCAGCAATCATCTCGATGCCCGGCGTATCAACTACGGGCAGCAATTCTTTCGGCACTGTCTTGGTGGCAGGCAAGAATCGCGTACCCATGCCCGCGGCAGGAACGATGACAGTTCGAACCGGAGTAGTCATGTCCGAACCAGACTCTTTAGACGATGAGACCATAATGGCAACGATACCTATATAACTTCCATTTGCTCGGAGGCTGACCCCGCTTTTTCAACGCATTAATCAGAAATTTTCTCCTGCGCTGACGACAGAGGTCGCTCCCCTACCTGACAGAGTAGGTTTGCAGGTATGGCTCCGCTTCCCGAAACCACGTCTGATTTCAAAGCCCGCACACGGCACGAGGTACTCGCCGCACGCGCCGCCAAGGGGCAGCGTGAGCGCATGCTTGACGACGAAGCACTGGTACAGCGGTTGCAAGAATGGTTATCCAACACCGTCGGCGACCTCGCAAAACCTGTCATTGCCGCTTATGTCCCCGCTGGTGACGAACCCGGCGCAAGCGTTTCTAGTTCGACTGGCGGTAAGCCCGGCCAGGGCTTTGTGGAGGCTCTGGCAAACGCGGTTTCCGGAGCACGAATTCTGCTTCCCGTCTGCCCGCCCGGTCCACCACAACCGCTGCACTGGGGTTACTACAACGGCAGCTTCCACAAGGGCCGATTTGGACTCTTGGAACCTGTTTCGGTGGAAGACTCTGCTGGCCCAGCTGAGCTGGGTGTTGCCGACGCCATTATCCTGCCGGCAGTTGCGGCCGACCCCGCAACCGGGATGCGGTTAGGGCGTGGCGCTGGTTACTACGATCGCAGCTTGGTTTTCGCTCGACGCGACAGTGATACGGATGGGGTGAGAGCTGCGGCCATCGCTGTTGCAGTTTTCAACACCGAATTGCGCACGGAGCTTGCCTACGATGAGCACGACATTCCTGCCGATTATGTGATCACGCCAGCGGGGATTTCACAGATTTAATGGAACCGATTCCGGGATTTTCGCGCCTAACTTAATATGAGCCCAAAATATTCGTCCCGGTTTCCGCGTCCATTCCGAAAGCTCCGCCCCACAACTATTCGGCGGATGGTTGCCCTCACTGTTTTCCTATGCGCAGTCGGCCTGGCGGCGGTGGAGTCATTGACACCCCGCAGCGGCCATATTCGGGTAGTGGTTAGCGCCAAATCCATTGCCGCTGGCGCATCGGTGGCAGAACAAGATGTGGCTTTCAAGGACATTCCCCGGGAGCTCGTTCCCGGTGGAGCCGTAACGGACATCGCCTCTGTGCGGGGACGCACCCTGGCCACCGGCATGTCACCGAGAGAGATAATTACAGAGCAGCGAATGGTCGGCCCGTCACTTGCCAAGTCGCTGACGGGGACGTCGGAAAGCAAAATTATTGCCATCACGTTGACTGATGCGGGCATTGTGTCCGCTCTTCGCACTGGTGACAGCGTGGATATTGTGTCGACAGCGGATGAGCGCGGGGTGGCGGCGCCGCTTGCACACGGGGCAAGGGTGGTCAACATCGTCGACGATGAGGTGGTCTTGGTCGCTCTGCCCACCGGCGCCGCGGAGGTGGTGGCTGCGACATCGCTAGCATCTCCGCTCACACTGTTACTCGCGGGTTAGTGACCAAAATCTCACTGGTTCAAAGATTTTATGGTCCTGAACAGTGTTTTTCGCAGAAAGTTGACTTGTCCCACAACTTAGTGCGGGGATACAATGGCCAGGCAATTCAAAACTACGATTAGAGCGAAGAAGAGTGGCACTGCCTGATATCGCACTGCCCCGTTTCTCAAAATCGTATGGGCCTGCCATGAGCAACACGATGACTCACAGGTCTCGTTTGGTTTGTTCCGTTTCTACAGAAGGAAATTTCCTATGCTTAAGGGCTTTAAAGAGTTCATCATGCGCGGCAACGTCATCGACCTGGCGGTCGGTGTTGTCATCGGTGCTGCGTTCACCGCAATCGTCACTGCTTTCACCGACAGCCTGCTCGAGCCGCTGCTGAACACCATCGGTGGCGCTGAGGTCACTGGCCTCGGCTTCGAAATCATCAAGGGCAACCCGTCGACCTACCTTGACTTCGCAGCTGTCATCACCGCAGTCATCAACTTCCTGCTGGTCGCAGCGGTTGTCTACTTCGTCATCGTTGCTCCGATGAACAAGTTCAACGCGATGCGTGAGGCTCGTCTGGAGACCTCCGCTGAGCCAGAGGTCACCGAGGCTGACCTGCTGACTGAGATTCGTGACCTGCTGGCAGAGCAGAACGGCAAGCCGAAGACGGAGCTGAACTAGCCTCTAGCTGCTAGTTGCAGGCTTCCGATAAGAAGCGAACTAACGCTTTTACACAGCGCTCATCCCCAATGGGGTGGGCGCTGTTTTATCCAATAGTCCACATCAAAATCACGAGCATCCTCCGGGGATTCATCGTGATAGTGCACTGTGCGCGCGGTTTTCGCACTGCGTGACTGGGCAAAGTTTTTCGCCGGTGCACCTGCGCGGCGGCGCTGCCTACGGCTTCCACTGCGCGGCGCAGCTTGCTCGGGCTGATTGGGCTGCTTAGCGTCGCCCATTCCTAAACGCTCCAGCGGCAGAGATCATCAAGCACATGAGAGACCAGCGGGAGAATTGTCGCCATGCCATCGCGCACTGCAGCGCGAGACTCCGCGAGATTGATAATCACTGTCTGACCGGACACACCGGCCAAACCGCGGGACAGACCGGCATCCAATGCGCCAGCTCCCATACCGGAGTTACGAATAGCCTGCTCGATGCCCTGCAGTCGCACATCGAGAACCTTGCGAGTGGCATCCGGGGTCTTCGCACGAGGCCCAACACCAACACCGCCCACCGTAACGACCAAATCTGCGCCACCGACAACAGCGGTATCTAGGGCCTTCCGGATCTCACGCTTCACTGCACCCGTACTGACCACAGCATCGACCGAGTAGCCGTCTTCTTCCAACAGCTCAACCATGAGCGAAGCCGCACCATCCGGGTTCTCAAAATGGTCGCCCACGAGGACAACAAACGCATTTCGAACCTGGCCGTCGTCGTTGATAAGACGCTCCATCTCAGCGAGGTTGACGTCACTTGGCTCAGTACTCACGGTTTCACTCATCTGCTCTATCTCGCTTTCTCCCACAGCTTTTCACTCGAAGTTTCACTCGAAAACTCTTCTACAGATGGTGAGGTACTAACTCCACCACGCTGCCTATCAATCCTGGGCTTCTACCAAGGTGACATCGACCGTTCGCTCGTTGCCGCCTCGCTCATCTGTAACTGTAAGTGTGACAGAATCCCCAATCCGATGCGACCGAATAGCCGCAATTAGTGCAACGCCGTTGTCAAGTGTGCGGTCATCAACCTTGGTAATCAGGTCACCATCTTTCAGTCCCGCCTTATCAGCTGGGCCGTCTGGCGTTACCTCTCGCACCAGTGCACCACGTGCAATCGGACGCGAATCAATCTGGGCACCAATGACAGGCATCCGCGCCTTACCGGAATCAATCAGGTCTTCCGCTATGCGACGAGCCTGATTAACCGGAATTGCGAAACCAAGGCCAATGCTGCCCGCCTGTTCCGATGCCTCACTGTTAGAGGCAATCACGCTGGGCACACCGATGAGGTTGCCTTCCATATCCACTAGCGCTCCGCCGGAGTTACCCGGATTAATCGCCGCGTCGGTCTGGATTGCATCAATGACCGAGGACTGACCGTCTTCACCAGCGGCGGTCACTGGACGGTTTTTAGCGGAGACAATGCCCTGCGTAACAGTGGAGGTCAGTCCCAGTGGCGAACCAACGGCCACCACTTCCTGGCCAACCTGGACCTGCGAGGAGTTACCCAGAGAGATTGGGCGCAGCCCGTTAACACCTTCAATTCGAATAACGGCAATATCAGTCGCTGCATCCCCTGCAACCAGAGTTGCCGGGTGCGTGGTGCCGTCGGAAAGCAGGACTTCCATATGTGCGTCCGGACCTGCGCCTGCGACGACGTGATTATTCGTCAGCACCAGGCCGTCGGACGACAGAATGGAACCTGAGCCCGACGCCGTGCCCCGCTCCGAGACAGTGGTGATGGAGACGACACTGGGAAGGACCTTCTGCGCGACCTTCTCCACGGACCCCTCAGCTGCTGCTACCTGACGGGTTTCCGCAGGCTTATCCAGCGCGTTGTCCGCGGGAGCCGACGACTGCGAGTTGTGAACTACCCATGCGCCGACACCGCCACCAATACCGGCCGAGCACAGCATCAGGGCAGCGACTGCCAGCGCCCCCATGCCCTTAGCCCCCTGGGCACCCTTGGTCTTCTGCTGATTGGCCGCAACATCCCACTCTGAACCGCCTCCGTAAGCGCCGTTCGGCTGAGACGGGATGGTGTTGTAGTGGGAATTCTCCCAGCCGCGCTCGTCGGCAGAAAACTGGTTTGTCTCACCAGCATTCCCCATGGCACGGTTCTCGCTGAAGTTGTGAGACTGCGAGGAGTAGTGTCCCCGCTCATCTCCTCGCGAGGAATCGTTGAAAGAGTTGCTCATACGTAATACCTTGCACTGTCTGTCTAACAATTGGCTGAGAGCAGTCTGCAGTCTCGCCGAAAATTCCCCGAATGAAACACCGAATCCCCGCCACGCACTTCCTTAAAAGGCTGCGCGCAGCGAGGATTACATCAGCTTTGACGTGGGGTTATGCGTTTCTAGCTAGGCTCTTGAGCGGAATCGGAGTCGTCACCTTTTCCGCTGTGCGGACTGCCCGGCAGCGTTACTCTCATCAAGGCACCGCCATCATCGGACTCATCGGCAGTAATCGTACCCCCGTGGCGGACGATGACCGACTTCACAATGGCCAAGCCCAGGCCGGATCCAGGCATCGACCGCGACTGAATGGAACGGTAGAAACGCTCGAAGACCTTGTCTCGATCTTCCTTCGGGATACCTGGCCCCGAGTCCGCCACCGTGAATTCAGCAACAACCTCGCTGAGCGGCGTCAGACGAACCCGCACGGTGCCATTTTCTGGCGACCACTTTGCAGCATTGTCCATCAAGTTCAAAACTGCGCGACCAAGACCCGCCGAATCCCCGTAGACATACCACGGAGCTGTCTGCACATCGAAAGTAATGTCCGGACGACGACGCTCAACACGCGCCAGCGACGTGGAAATGATTTCGTCGACATCGACATGCTCAATAACCTGTTGCGGGCCATCTTCGCGTGCCAGATCAACCAGGTCACCGACCAGCGTCGACAGCTCTTCCAGCTGTGCGATGACGTCAGCTTCCAGATCCGCGCGATCCTCATCCGAGATTGCCGCTCCCGAACGGGAGGCCATCATCAGCAGTTCAATATTTGTGCGTAACGACGTCAGCGGAGTCTTCAACTCATGACCAGCATCTGCAACCAGCTCCGCCTGCTTAATGCGCGACGCTTGAAGTGCAGCCAACATCTCATTGAAGCTGCGGGTGAAGCGCGCAAGCTCATCGTCGCCCTCCACAGGGATTGGGCGCAGCTCGTCGGTTTCCGTCACCCGCTCCGCAGCAATGCGCAGCCGAGTGACCGGGCGCAGACCCGTTGTTGCCACCGTAATACCTGATCCGATTGCGAAGAGGATTCCGATAGCAGAGATACTCAGCAGCACTGCACTGAGCGCTTTCAAGACCGACTGCGTCGAGCTCAGATCCTGCGAAAGGATCAGCGTCGCACCGTCTTCGGAGCGGACGGCGTATACACGACGGCCGTTGTACTCATCGGTGCGAATCGATTCCTGTCGATTCCCCCGCAACACCGCAAGTTCGGGGCCACCAATAGAGATTGAGCCACCGCCTTTGCCCGCCACACTGCCGTGGGCAAAGTACACCGCGTCCAAATCGGGGTTCAGAATCCTGTTCGAGTCCGCTTCAAAGGAGGGGCCAATGGCAAACTCCGAAGCGTACGGTGACATCAGCAGCTTTTCCGCCTGGCTACGGAGGTTACTGTCCACCTCGCGGTATAGCGCTGCCTGCACAGTAAAAAATGCAGCCAGCGTCATCAGCCCCACCGACATCGCCACAATGAGCGCTGTCAGAATAGTCAGCCGCCAACGCAGCGAAGGGATACGCGAGCTCCGCGGCAGGCCGGGAAGCGATTCCCCTGCCATCGTCTCAGTATTCGCGGACTTCTCTTGCTTACCGACGGTACCTTGCCCCGGATTGACCTCCGTGGCAGAACGCTGATTTGATTGCACGCCACCGCCGGTCGAACGACGACGGCGCAACATCACGGTGCGGTCTCCCGCATCACATAACCGACACCACGAACGGTGTGAATCAGACGCGGCTCTCCCTCTGCCTCAGTCTTACGACGCAGGTAACCAATGTAGACCTCCAGCGCATTGCCGGACGTCGGGAAGTCATAGCCCCAGACATCCTCCAAGATGGCGGTACGGGAGAGTACACGCCGCGGGTTGCTCATCAGCAATTCCAGCAGCGCAAATTCTGTACGAGTGAGGCTAATGCGGCGTTCACCGCGGAAGACCTCACGAGTTTCCGGGTCCAAGGAGAGATCCTCAAACTGCAGAGTTGCGGCATCCTCCATCGCAGGCACTTCCAAAGCAGAACGACGAAGTAGCGAACGGACACGAGCGAGCAGCTCTTCCAATGCGAACGGCTTGGGCAGGTAGTCATCTGCGCCGGCATCAAGACCAGCTACGCGCTCGGAGACCGAATCACGTGCAGTCAACATCATGACCGGCAGATCATCGCCTTCGCTGCGCAGCCGACGGCAAACATCCAGGCCGTCCAGCTTCGGCATCATGACATCCAAAATGGCCAAATCCGGACGATCCTTGGCAATCTTTTCCAAGGCCTCTGCGCCATCCTCGGCGAGCTCGACCGTGTAGCCATTAAAAGTCAACGATCGCCGCAACGCTTCGCGTACCGCTTGATCGTCATCAACTACCAAAATCTTCATACTGCCCATTGTGCCTTGAAAATATAAGGTGAGTGTAAATGTGACACAGATTCTTCGTGAGAGTGCTCCCATAAAACCTGGCCATAGAACTGAAAAACCTCACCCCATCGCCGAGTACAAGCGATGGGGTGAGGTTTAAAAAGCTCTTTATCAACTGTTCCTTACACACTGAACGCGCTCTGGGCGCTCGAAGCGCTCTTCGGTTCAGCGAGGAACGTTGTCAGCATCCTAAAAGATGCGCGTTAGAACTTCTCGACGTCAACCAGGCCGAGCTGAACAGCCTTGGCGATGCGACGAGGAACGTTGTAGACGCGACCGTTTACCTTGACTTCCTGGAGAGCGACGTTGTTGCTCTTCCACTGGGAACGGCGAGCGCGGGTGTTAGCACGCGACATGCGACGCTTTGGTACTGCCATTTTCTTATTCCCCTCCTATTCTTAGTTCTTCTTCGCGCGGCGAATGCGGTTACCGTAACGGCGCTGGAACTTCTCGACGCGACCAGCGGTGTCCATGACACGCTGAGCACCGGTCCAGAACGGGTGCGACTCGCTGGTGACGTCAACGACGATCAGCGGGTACTCGTTACCGTCTTCCCACTCGACAGTGCGGTCGGAGGTGGCGGTGGAACGGGTAAGGAAAGAGTGACCCGTGCCTGCGTCCTTGAAAACCACCGGGTGGTAATCAGGATGGATGTCCTTCTTCATTAATTCTCGTTTCCCTCAGGATTGAACTTCAGGTCGCTTTCCCCCAGCTAAGAGTGAGAGAATCGTGCCTGAGTTGGGTACGAACACGACTTACAATGACACGCACCGGGTCAATATTTCTATAAACCGGCATGTGACACTCGATGGAATATTACAGGCTCGAGCCCGAAAATTAAAAAAGGGCCCTGCACTAACGCCCGTCGACAAGCACGAACTCTATGACGACACTCGAGAGTCGCACCGAGAAAACCACAGTGGAACAGCGATTAGGTTATCCCGCAACTCGTGTGTAAACTGTTCTCTCGCTGTTGTCTAGTTATTCGTTTACGCGCTCAGCGTCGAGTGTCAGTGGGCAGCGCCCCGGAAAAGGCCAGGTGGATTCCTCGGTTATTCAATAGTCCGGCGTGGCGCACCAGTGATGTCGGCATTGGGCGGCAAGGAAGCAAAGGAATCCCTATGTCGGCGATTTGCCAGGTTACGGGACGCAAGCCGTCTTTCGGCAAGACCGTGTCCCACTCCCACCGGCGCACGTCGCGCCGTTGGAACCCCAACGTGCAGCGTAAGAAGTTCTACCTCGCCTCTGAGGGGCGTCACATCACTCTGAATGTGTCCCCGAAGGGTCTGAAGACCATCGACAAGTACGGTATCGAGGCTGTTGTTGCTCAGATTCGTGCACGTGGGGAGAAGATCTAAAAAATGGCACGTAATGACATTCGTCCAATCATCAAGCTGAAGTCCACTGCGGGCACCGGTTACACCTACGTGACCCGTAAGAACAAGCGCAATACCCCGGACCGTATCACCATTAAGAAGTACGATCCGGTTGTCCGCAAGCACGTCGAATTCCGCGAGGAGCGCTAATTCATGGCTAAGAAGTCCAAGATTGCCAAGAACGAGCAGCGCAAGGAAATCGTCGCTCGTTATGCAGAACGTCGCGCTGAACTGAAGCGCATCATCAAGTCCCCGCACTCCACTGACGAAGAGCGCATGGACGCACAGTACGAGCTGAACCGTCAGCCGCGTGACGCGTCCCCGATTCGCGTCCGCAACCGTGACGCTGCAGATGGTCGCCCGCGCGGCTACCTCCGCAAGTTCGGTCTGTCCCGTGTCCGCGTTCGTGAGATGGCCCACCGTGGCGAACTCCCGGGCGTCCGTAAGTCCAGCTGGTAAGTCGAGGAGCACCAATGAAGCGCAATCACTCTAACAAGAAGGCGCGGATGGAGCAGTCCCGCCGCCCGAAGAAGAACCCGCTCAAGGCCGCAGGCGTTGAGAAGGTTGATTACAAGGACATTAACCTGCTCCGCCAGTTCATCTCTGACCGTGGCAAGATTCGTTCCCGCCGCGTCACCGGTCTGACTCCGCAGCAGCAGCGCCAGGTCGCTACCGCTGTGAAGAACGCCCGCGAGATGGCACTCCTGCCGTTCACCAGCCGCTAAAGATGGCTGGTCGGCGGGAGCCGATCATTCGAATACCCGCCGAAAGGCCTTATTTACGCGCTGGCCGCATGACGATACATGCGATAACAGCGTAAAACGGACTCAGTCCTTCCCCACCAAGGGGATTGGATTGGGTCCGTTTTTTATTGTCTAAAATATGCACTTATGCCCGCTCTCACCGAAATATTCACCGGCTTTGGTTCCGTCGCAGTACTGATCATTGTTGGCTGGTTGTTTGGGCGCAGTGAGATCGTCGATAAGCGGGCATCTTTTACCCTGAATATGGTCGTGTTCTGGATTGCGATGCCGTGCATGCTCGCGCACACGCTCGCGACGGCGGATTCGGCGAGCATCTTCGGTTCGGCGTTTGGCGTCGCGGCACTGTCGGCGCTTGGCACGGCGGCGTTTTACCGGATCTTTGTGGCACCCATGTTCAAACAGCGCGGCGCCGATGCTGTGGTCGGCGCGATGTCGTCGAGTTACAACAACGTCGCTAATCTCGGCGTGCCCATCGCTGTCGCAGTGCTTCACGACGCTACCGCCGTCGTCCCAGCCCTTATCTTTCAGATTGCCTTCTATGCGCCCGCTTCCATGACCGTGCTGGAAATCCTCACTAACCGCGGCCATTTCCGACCGCGCAATGTCATCATGGCACCGCTGAAGAACCCGATCTTTCTGGCGGCGATGGTGGGACTTGCGGTTAATGCGTTTGCTATCAAACTACCTCAGTTCGTAGCGCATCCAGTGGGGCTATTGGGGCAGGCCGCGGTGCCAATGGCACTTTTGGCCTTCGGTATTAGTTTGCATGGCATGCCGTTTATGGAAGCCGGCCGCTCCCCTCGTCGCGCCGTCGTGGTGGCGTCTACGCTGAAGCTTTTCCTGCACCCCGCGCTGGCTCTCCTGTTCGGCCATTTTGTCTTTGGTCTCAGCGGGCATGCGCTGCTGGCAGCTGTGATTATCGCCGGCCTGCCGACAGCCCAGAACGTCTACACCTTCGCCTCCCGTTTCGGCCGGAACCTTGAACAGGCGCGCGATTGTGGCGTGATTACGACAATCGCCTGCTTGCCGACGGTCCTTTTGTTCACCCTGCTGTTGAGTTAGGGGACTCTTCCCGACGGCCTGGAGAGAATCTCGTTACCCTTGGAGGCGTGGAGATTCTGAAGACACTTCTCGAGGCCGACCCGTCCGTGCCTCGTTTGACCTGTTATGACGAAACTACCGGCGGTCGTACTGATCTATCGGCCCAAACTCTGGACAACTGGGCCAGCAAGATCGCCAACATGCTGCACGATGAGTTCGACCTCGTCGCCGGAGACCAAGTATGGATTGACTTGCCGTTGATTTGGCAGTCCGCCTGCATCATCCTGGGCTGCGAGCGTGCTGGCGTCACCGTTAGCGATGAGGAGCCGCTGGTCGTATTCACCACTGTCAGCAACGTCAGCACGTGGGAAGAGAAGTTCCCAGATGCCTACCTCGCAGTGCTTACCGACGATCCCTTTGGCCGCGGTGTCGTGGAATGCGGTGATGATATTCCACCGGGAGTCATTGACTTTGGTCCGGAAGTTCGTTTCCACCCAGACGCATATCTAGGCGCAGGCCCGGACTCCGACCAAACCCCCGTTATTGGGGAAAAGTCGGCTGCAGAACTGCTTTCATCTGCTGGCGATTATGCGGACGAGATGCAGCTCACGCCCGGTTCCCGCGTCGTTTCCGACGGCTGGCTGGTGCCTGATTCTTCACAGGTCACCGCAGATAAATGGGCATGTAATGTGCTGTCGGCTTGGGTTCGTGGAGGTGCTGCCGTCGTCGTGCGCGGTGGCGATAGCGAGCGTGTCACTGCTATTTCTACGGCCGAAAAAGCCCGTGTGATTTAGTCGCAGCTGTCCCGTCGAGAAGCGCTCTAAGTAGTCGCGATAACCTGGAAACCGTGATTACCCGACCATATATTCTTGCGATTCTCGCCCTCATCAACGTCTTGGGCGCACTGGCTGTATGGGATCTGAGCCCATGGTGGTGGATTCTGATGGCCTTCATCCTCTTCCTGGATGTTGTGGCTATCTATGACATGCTTCAGAGGAAGCACTCCATCTTGCGGAACTTCCCGGTCATCGGCCATCTGCGCTACATGGGTGAGACCATTCGCCCTGAGATGCAGCAGTACTTCATCGAACGCAACTTCGACGGCGCTCCATTCGACCGCGATACCCGTACCGTGGTCTACGAGCGTGCGAAGGGGCTGTCCTCGAAGAAGTCATTCGGTACTGAGCGAAAGATTAATGCGCCCGGCTACGAGTACGTCCGCCACTCGATGGCGCCGAGCCAGCACGTCATCGAGGATCCGCGCGTAGATATTGGCGGTCCGGACTGCGCCCAGCCGTACTCAGCGTCTATCTTCAACATCTCAGCCATGAGTTTCGGCTCTCTGTCCCCTAACGCTGTCATGGCAATGAATAAGGGCGCGAAGCTGGGCAACTTCGTACAGGACACCGGCGAGGGCGCTATCAGCCCTTACCATTTGAAGTATGGTGCCGACCTCTATTGGCAGCTGGGTTCCGGTTACTTCGGTGCGCGTACCGAGGATGGCGACTTCGATCCGGAGCTCTTCCGCGAAAAGGCTAAGATTCCGCAGGTCAAGGCAACCTATCTGAAGGTTAGCCAGGGCGCAAAGCCTGGACTCGGCGGCATGCTGCCAGGTCACAAGGTCAATGAGGAAATCGCGGCTACTCGCCACGTACCAGTTGGCAAGGGTGTGATGAGCCCGCCGTACCACCGCGTCTACTCCACCCCGCGTGAACTTGTTCGGTTTATGGGCACCATGCGCGAGCTCAACGGTGGCAAGCCGGTCGGTTTCAAGCTGTGTGTTGGCTCCCAGCTTGAGTTCCTCGCCGTGTGCAAGGCCATGCTGGAAGAGAACATCACCCCGGACTTCATCATCGTCGACGGCGCTGAAGGCGGCACCGGCGCTGCACCGCTGGAATACTCCGACCGCGTTGGCCTGCCGCTTACCGACGGCCTGATTCTCGTCCATAACGCGCTCGTAGGTGCCGGTCTGCGAGATCGCATTAAGCTCGGTGCGTCCGGCAAGGTCATTACTGGCTTCGATATTGTGAAGCGCATGTGCATCGGTGCTGACTTTGTGAACTCGGCTCGCGGCATGATGATGGCCACCGGCTGTATCCAATCTCAGCTATGTCATACAAACACCTGCCCGGTGGGTGTGGCTACCCAGGATCCGAGCCTGTGGAAGGCCCTGGATGTCGACGACAAGGGTCAGCGTGTGGCCAACTATCACAATGCCACGGTCGCGGAAGCAGCTAGCCTATTGGCATCGATGGGCCTGAATAGCTTCTCTGAGCTGGGGCCGTCCCACCTGCTGCGGCGCACCAATGAGCAGGTCGGTGAGACCTACGCGGAGCTCTACAACTGGCTGCAGCCAGGCGAGCTGCTGAGCGGAACTCGCTTCCACAACTGGGCCGAAGCCTGGGAGACCGCCGACCCGGACACGTTCCACTACCCCGCAGTTCATATGCGCGGGTAGTTCGGGGCTGGTTGCGCGCCCTACTCACCCATCAGCTTCTTGCGCAGACGCTCGTCCTTTTCCAGGACCTGATCGCGCATGTTGGCCTGGTAGTTCTCCATCGCCACAATGAGCTCCGGGTAACCGGCCGAGAGAATACGCACAGCCAGCAGGCCAGCGTTCTTAGCGCCGCCCACACCGACGGTTGCCACCGGAACGCCGCCCGGCATCTGAACGATTGACAGCAGGGAATCGACACCCTCCAGGTTCTCCAACGCGCGTGGCACGCCGATAACCGGCAGCGGAGTGGCCGACGCAACCATGCCCGGCAGGTGTGCTGCACCACCGGCGCCAGCGATAATGCAGCGCAGCCCCTTGTCAGCGGCGGACTTTGCGTAGTCAATCATGCGTTCCGGAGTGCGGTGTGCAGAGACCACACCTACCTCAAAGGGAATTCCGAACTCAGCCAAGACCTCCGCTGCGGGCTCCATGGTCGGCCAATCCGAGTCCGACCCCATAATCAGACCGACCAGCGGACCGGTTACGTTGGCCAACTTCGGGCTTGCCACCTGGTTTGCTTCAGCCAATGTTGTCTCCTTGAGATAGCAATCTAATTCTTATACAGCGCCAGCCACCTATGCGGTGTAGCCGTCTGCCCACACGCCATCGACGATGTAGCCAGCAGCGAGGTTGGCAACCCGCCGGGTCTCCGCGATGCCTTCCGGGCTTGCGTCGTAGCCGCACAGGTTGACGTGCCCCAGCTTACGTCCAGGGCGCCAATCCTTCCCGTACCAGTGAATCTTCGCTGATGGGAAACGACGCCATACCTCAGCAAAACGCTGTGAAATAGGTACATCCGAGGCCTCATCGCCACCGAGCGTATTGACCATTACCGTCACCGGCGCAGTCGGGCGAGTGGAACCCAGTGGCATGTCAGCAACTGCACGCAGGTGCTGCTCAAACTGGCTGGTCTCACAGCCGTCCTGCGACCAGTGACCAGTGTTGTGTGGCCGCATGGCCAACTCGTTGACAAAAATCTCCGGATTGCCGTCAGCATCGACGGTTTCGAACAGCTCAACTGCCAGCGCGCCGGTTACTCCCAGCTCGGAAGCGATGGTCACACTGAGCTTTTCGGCCGCTCTCGCAAGGTCGTCGGCAAGCCCTGGCGCCGGGCAGATTGCCTCAACACAGATGCCGTCACGCTGCACGGACTCGAGGACCGGCCAGGCCTTGACCTCGCCCGACGGCGTGCGCGCACACATGGCCGACAACTCACGAACCAGCGCGACCTTCCGCTCGGCCATCAGCGGCACATCTTTGCCCAACAGCTCGTCGACAAGCGTGCGCAGATTCTCGCGGTCCTTCGGGAACCACACGCCGTGACCGTCGTAACCGCCGCGGCGAGCCTTCAGGCAGACGGCACCGTCAACGCGGTCGAAGAATGCTTCGGCATCCTCGGCGGACTCAATTGCAGCGTAGGCAGGTACTGGAGCGCCCAGTTCCTCCAGGCGCTGGCGCATCAGCAGCTTATCCTGCGCGTACAGCAACGCCGACGGCTGAGGCTGAACCGAGTAGCCCATCTCGGTCAGCTTGTTGAGGAATTCGGTGGGAACGTGCTCATGGTCGAAAGTCACGGCCTGCGCACCGGCGACAGCGCGCTCAACATCTTCCCAGACGTGGTAGTCGCCGATGATAACGTCCGCACACACCTGCGCTGCGGAAGCATCCGGCGAACCGGCGAGCAAACGGATGGACTGTCCCAGCTCAATGGCCTCAGTCTGCATCATACGAGCCAGCTGACCGTCACCAATCACCGCCACAACCGGCACGCCATCAGCATGCGCGGGATGCTGCGCAGCAGTTAGCGCTGCAGCGGAATTAGAAGTGGAATTAGTGGAGTTTTCAGGGGTATCCGAAGCAATCACACCCCTGATTGTAGGTTATGACCCAAAATTCTAAGTCAACCGGGAGACCAACTTAGCCACCTTACGAGAGCTGGGAATATCTTCCACAGCCAGCGGCGGGCCGAAACTGCGGGTGTGCAGATACAGCACGCCGCCCTTGCGATTGACCGCACGTACCGAACGCAGATCAATCGAGACCACCTGCGGGCGCAGAATGCCACGGCGCAGAATAATTCGCCTATCAGTTAGTACGAACCGCTCCCCCAACCAACTTAGTACCGGACGAACGACGCGCCAGAGAATAAGCCCCAGCCACGCGAAGAGCAGCAGCTGACGCACACCTTGCAGATCTCCCGGAGCAATCGCAGGGCCGTCGATAAAACCAATCAGCAACCAGCAGACGCCCGTGATAACCATGAGTTCCAAGAGCGGCCACACCAGCCGACCAAAAGTTGGATTGGTGTCCAGCAGAATTGCCTCGCGCGTGTCCAACTCATCATCGGGAAAGGTCATACAGCACTACCCCCGCTCCGAATCAGCCTGCGGGGACGCATAGCCGCCGTCAGTGGCACGAACATGGAACACGTCACCGGCCGCAACAAAGTGACTTGTGCCAGCTTCATCGGTGACGATCAATTCGCCGTCGGCACGCACGCCAACCGCCTTGCCCACCAGCACGCGATCCCCCGGCAACTCCACGCGCACGTTCGAACCGATGGTCGCGCACACCGCCTCGTAGTCCCGCAGCAGCTCCGCATCGCCCTTTCGCCACTGCGCTTGACGACGTCCCAGCGCACGCAGCACACCAGCGGAGATGTCGTCGCGGTCGAGGTTTTCCGCTCCCGCCAGGTATAGCGAAATGGCGTGTGGCACCGGCAGCTCATCTTCCTGCAGGGAAACGTTGACGCCGATTCCCGGAATGAGAATTGGCGGTGTCAGCGACGCGGCCTCCACCAGAATTCCGCAGAGCTTACGACCGTCAACCAGGACATCGTTCGGCCACTTCAGAGAAACGCGTTCAGGCGCAAGACCCGCAACTTCCACAACAGCATCGACAACTGCGAGGCCCGCGACTAACGGCAACAGACCCAGTTGCTCGGGTGCGAGCCCTTCCGGGCGCAGCAGCGCGCTGAGTGCAATGGACGCACCCTTCGGGGCCGTCCAACTACGACTCAGTCGACCGCGACCTGCGGTCTGCTCCGAGGCGATAAGCGCACTGAGATCTGCCACCTGCCCCAGTGCCGCCTGTTTCCGAAGATCAGCGTTGGTCGAACCAGTGGTTTCGACAACCTCAATGGAATTCCAGCCCGGCGCGGCTGCGCGCACACGCGTGGCGTCAAGAGGCTTGCGGGAAGCAACAATCCTGGGGTTGGTCATGCACAGCAGTCTAGCGCCATGGCCGGATTCACTGAGTCGTGACCTTTCTCAAGAGCTCTACAGCGTGAGAATCATCACAGCTCGCCTGCTTTACTATTTTCCTTCCCAAACACTACATTCCATAACATGACTATTTCCTCACGTTTGGCGGCGGAGCAACACACCACCGCTTTCCTCAATGAAGACCTTCTACGCCGACGCACTGCTGCACTGACTCCGATGGGGTCGCGGGGCTACGACAAGCTCAAACTGACTGAGCGCATGAATGCCCGCGAGCGCATTGACTACCTGCTGGACGAAGGATCTTTTGTCGAATTTGATGCGCTAGCCCGCCACCGCACTACCGCATTTGGGATGGAAGCCAAACGCCCCGCGACCGACGGAATCATCACCGGCTGGGGAACCATAGACGGCCGTGAGGTCTGCATCTTCTCTCAGGACGGCACAATCTTCGGTGGTGCACTCGGAGAGGTCTACGGCGAAAAGATGGTCAAGATTCAGGAACTTGCCATCACTACCGGCCGCCCCCTTATTGGCATGTACGAAGGTGCCGGCGCCCGCATCCAAGATGGCGCAGTCTCACTGGACTTTATTGCCCAGACGTTCCACCACAACGTTCGCGCCAGCGGCGTCATTCCGCAGATTTCAGTCATTTTTGGCGCCTGCGCGGGCGGAAATGCCTACTCCCCAGCACTGACGGACTTCGTTGTCATGGTGGAGGAAAACTCCCGTATGTTCGTCACCGGCCCTGACGTAATCGAAACAGTCACAGGCGAAAAAATCAGCCAGCACGAGCTCGGCGGCGCCGACACCCATATGGAGATCGCCGGAAACTCCCACTACACCGCCGCTAGCGAGCAGGATGGACTCGACTGGGTCTGCGATTTGCTCGACTACCTCCCCAACAACACAACCTCCCCCGCGCCCAGCTGGGATTCCGATGCCAGTGACGAAATCACCGACACCGATCGCACCCTCGACAGTCTCATTCCCGACAGCCCATCCACGCCGTACGACGTGCACGAAGTCATCTACGCGCTTTGCGACGATGCGGAGTTCCTGGAAATCCAGGAAAACCGAGCAGCCAATGTCGTGATTGGCCTTGGCCGTCTCAACGGTCAATCTGTTGGGTTTGTCGCTAATCAGCCCATGGAATTCGCGGGCTGCCTAGATATCGATGCAGCGGAGAAGGCCGCGCGATTCGTCCGAACCTGCGATTGTTTCAACATTCCACTCGTCTTTCTCGTAGACGTACCCGGCTTTCTCCCCGGTTCAAATCAAGAACACCAGGGAATTCTGCGCCGTGGCGCTAAATTGCTCTATGCGTATGCAGAAGCAACCGTTCCTAAAATCACCGTCACCATGCGCAAAGCCTATGGCGGCGCGTATTGCGTGATGGGATCAAAGGGGCTCGGCGCGGATGTAAATCTGGCTTGGCCGACGGCACAGATCGCCGTGATGGGCGCCTCAGGCGCAGTACGCTTCCTCCATCGTGCCGAGATTCGAACCGCCACCGAAGCAGCTCTCGCAGCAGACCCAGCGGCCGATAGATTTGGCACTCCCGAGAGTGTGAAAGAACTCATTGCTGAACTGGAAATGGGATACGAGCAACACATGCTCACGCCTTATCGTGCCGCCGAACGGGGGTTAATTGATGAAGTCATCCTCCCCTCCGAGACACGAACTCGAGTGATAAAAAATCTGCGCCTTCTATCTTCAAAGAAAGTACCGTGGCCTGCGCGCAAGCACGGCAATATTCCACTGTAAGAGCAGGCTTTTTGCTGTACAACGA
Source organism: Corynebacterium sp. LK31 (assembly GCF_014335015.1). Taxonomy (NCBI): domain Bacteria; kingdom Bacillati; phylum Actinomycetota; class Actinomycetes; order Mycobacteriales; family Corynebacteriaceae; genus Corynebacterium; species Corynebacterium sp. LK31. The sequence goes on from NZ_PDGW01000014.1 coordinate 124,414, forward strand.
GCTAGTCATTACCCCTACTTTTGTTAACAGCGATTGCCCCCAACTACCTCCCCCCGTTTTCGAAACGTAAACTAGTTGGTATGACGACTGCCGCAAATACATCAACCGGTGAAACCCCGGATTTGACCACTACTGCTGGAAAGCTGGCCGATCTGCGAGCCCGTCTCGCAGAGACCCAGGCTCCAATGGGCCAGGCCAGCATTGACCGCGTCCACGACAAGGGCAAGATGACCGCTCGTGAGCGCATCGAGTTCCTCTTGGACGAGGGCTCGTTCGTGGAGGTTGACGCTCTCGCACGTCACCGCTCCAAGAACTTCGGCCTCGACGCCAAGCGCCCTGTCACTGACGGTGTTGTGACAGGCTACGGCACCATCGATGGCCGCCAGGTCTGTGTCTTCTCGCAGGACGGCGCCATCTTCGGTGGCGCGCTCGGTGAAGTCTACGGTGAAAAGATTGTCAAGATCATGGATTTGGCCATCAAGACCGGTGTCCCAATTATCGGCATCAACGAGGGTGCTGGTGCCCGCATCCAAGAGGGCGTTGTTTCCCTCGGCCTCTACTCCCAGATTTTCTTCCGAAACACCCAGGCTTCTGGTGTTATCCCACAGATCTCCCTGATCATGGGCGCCTGCGCTGGTGGCCACGTCTACTCCCCGGCTCTGACCGACTTCATTGTCATGGTCGATGGCACTTCCAAGATGTTCATCACCGGCCCGGACGTTATTAAGACCGTCACTGGCGAAGAGGTCACACAGGAAGAGCTGGGTGGCGCTGGTACTCACATGAGCACCTCCGGTACTTCGCACTACACCGCCGCTGATGACGAAGACGCTCTGACTTTCGTTCAGGAATTAGTCAGCTACCTGCCGTCCAACAACCGCGCTGAGGCTCCTCGCATGGAGGCTGAGCCGTTCGAGGGCTCCATCGCTGACAACATCACTGAGACTGACCTCGAGCTCGACACGCTGATTCCGGACTCCCCAAACCAGCCGTACGACATCAAGGACGTCATCACCCGTCTGGTCGACGACGAGGACTTCCTGGAAATTCAGGAGGACTACGCACAGAACGTGGTCATCGGCTTCGGTCGCGTGGAGGGTCGCTCGGTCGGTTTCGTCGCCAACCAGCCGATTCAGTTCGCTGGCTGCCTCGACATCAAGGCATCCGAGAAGGCGGCTCGCTTCGTCCGCACCTGTGACGCCTTCAACATTCCGATCATCATGCTGGTTGACGTTCCAGGCTTCCTGCCGGGCACCAACCAAGAGTTCGACGGCATCATCCGCCGTGGCGCCAAGCTGCTGTACGCATATGCTGAGGCCACCGTCCCGAAGATTACCGTCATCACCCGTAAGGCCTACGGCGGAGCTTACTGTGTGATGGGCTCCAAGGACATGGGCGCTGACATCAACCTGGCATGGCCGACCGCTCAGATTGCGGTCATGGGTGCTTCCGGCGCTGTCGGCTTCATCTACCGCAAGGAGCTCAAGGCTGCTGCGGCCGAGGGCAAGGATGTCGTCGCACTGCAGAAGGAGTACGAGGCAGAGTACGAGGCCACCCTGGTCAACCCGTACATGGCTGCTGAGCGCGGCTTCATCGACGCCGTTATCCCGCCGAGCGAGACCCGCGGCCAGATCATCGAGGGTCTGCGTCTGCTGGATCGCAAGGTTGTTAACGTACCCGCCAAGAAGCATGGGAACATTCCGCTGTGACCGATTCCAAAAACACCCCAGCAACCGAAGACAAGGACGCCGCTACAGCCCCGGCTGCACCGTTCATGTCCGTCCTCAAGGGCAACCCGTCAGACGCTGAAACCGCCACGCTCGCGCTTTTGTTCGCAGGTATGGCAGCAGCCGGCGGTGCCCCAGAGGACCGCGGCCCGCGCAACAACTGGGGTCGGCTGGAAGAGGGTTTCCACCAGCCGCACCAGCACGTACCGGGCACGTTCCGCAACGTCCATTTCTACTAGTACAGCTACCGCTTACCGCGTAGTCGTTACCGCACGCTAGCTGCGTCGATTCGCTAGCACAAAGCGCCACCATCGGGTTTTCCGATGGTGGCGCTTTGGTTTTTGTTACTGCCTTAGCCTTGACCACTGCTTATTACTAGCGCTGTTCACCCAGCGACTCGCCATCAAACTCGTCATCGAGCTCCCGGTCCAGCCGACGCTGATCACGGTTGCGAGCTACCGGCCACACCACCTTGAACAGGAAATACACAAACGCCAGACCGATGGCAGCACCCACCACAGCGCCGGCAATGAATCCCCACGATTCCGATAGTGCCCCACCAGCGCTTGCCTCAGAGAGCATTTGCACTCTGATAAAACCAATCAGCCACAGCCCAATGACGGCTACGAGTGCTGCAATCTCGCCTTTTGTAAGACCATTAATCTTCGGCATTGGCACTTGACGTCGCAACCACCGCTGCGAAAACAGGAGTCCAACCAGCGGCATCAAGATGATTGCCACTGTCACGCCCACCATCTTTGGCTCTGGAATGAGCCAAATCAGTACCGTTGCAAGCACGTAATTAGCCCACATCATCATTGTGAACCCGTACGTGTAGGACTTATGCAGCAACATCTGCTGATACTCATCGTCCACCGTGGCGCTGTTGCGTTCAATTACGACATCCGCATAGGACATTGTCAGTATCCTTCCTCACCAAAAATTTCTTCGACTGTTTTTCCCAGTACCTTGCAGATACGCAACGCCAAATACACCGAAGGCGAGTAATTTCCCCGCTCGATATTTGCAATGGTTTGCCGCGAGACCTCCACCTTCGCGGCTAAATCCGCTTGGCTCAGCTCCAACCAGCGTCGGTATCTCCTGACCTGGTTCGAACGTTCTTCCCCACTCATCTGTGTACTTTCTTTAACTTGATGTCCACTTTACTTTACATCACTAGAAGGCAGCTGCCATCTAAAAAAATCTGCCTGTTCTTACAATCGGGCCAACCCCACGCATGTTTGCCACAAAAATTAGGCTTTACGATTCCGCCCTCACTAAAATCACTAACTATGAGCAGCCCCCGAATCGTCTTGGCTTCCACTTCCCCTTCGCGACTGCACATTCTGCGCTCTGCAGGCATCGAGCCCATCACAGTAGCGCCCAACGTCGACGAGGATGCCGTAATCACAGCCCTTCCGGACGCATCGCCGGTACGCATCGTCGAGGAACTCGCACAGGCCAAGGCACACGCTGCCTCTCCGGCCTACCCCAATGACATTGTCATTGGCGGGGATTCAATGCTGCTTCTCGACGGGCAGTTGCAGGGCAAGCCCCACACGGAAGAAAAGACCATTGAGCGCTGGCATCAACAGAGTGGCCGGACGGCTGAGCTGATTACTGGTCACTGTGTCGTGACACCAAAGGGCGAGCACCTTGAGGTGGCGATTACTTCCCTCGATTTCGCTGAAGTCCCAGAAGAGGACATCCGTGCCTACGCTGCGACGGGCGAGCCGCTGAAGTGCGCTGGCGCGTTTACTTTGGAGGCTCTAGGCGGCTGGTTTGTCGATGGCATCAATGGCGACTCATCCAGTGTGATCGGACTGTCGCTACCTGTCGTGCGCCGAGCTCTGTATCGCTACGGCTATTCGGTCTCCCAGTTCTGGAATCGGTAGGCATCGCAAGGACGTCGTAAAGCAAAAACCGCACCAAATTGGTGCGGTTTTCTTAGCTGTTGAGACTACTTGTTAGCAGCCTCAACGCGCTTGATGGCCTCCTGAGCAACAAGCTCCTGAATACCCATATCCAGCTCGGAGGTGAAGCCGACACAGGAGCAGTTGATCTCGCCGAGAACGTAGGTGTCCTCGCCGTTCTCGCCGTCTGCCAGCATGAAATCAGCGGTCCAGATTAGCGGGATATTGTCGCCACCGAGGTTCTCGGCAATGACCGGGCGAGCCTCAGCAAACATGTCGATGAGGTCCTGCCACTCTTCCGGCTTGTTGTAGGTGTACTTCGCGCCAGAGAACAAGGTTGCGGAGAAAGCGTCGCCGCCCTCGGCCGGCTTCTTGTGAACCACGAAGACCGGGTGCGGACCGACCAGCAGAATGCGAATTTCGCCTTCGGTGATGCGCGGCATGAAGCGCATGTCCACGAGCATGCCGTTATCGCCGATGATGTACTGGTCGCAGAAATCCATGAACTCGCCGAGCTCGCGAGTCTCGGTGTGGTTGTCCACGGCCTCGGTGCACTTCAGCTTGGTGTTCAGCGGCAGCGGGGTGCCCGGCTCAACGTTCTTAGCAACCTCTTCGTCAGCGATACGCACGCGCCAAATGCCAGATCCGGTGGAGCCACGGTTCTGCTTGAGGACGCGCTCGCCGTAGGACAGGGAGGTCGGGAAAGTGCTGTGGAATGCCTCGACGTCGTAGTATGCAGCGGTGTCAGACGGAACCAGGTCGGTGTCCTTGAGCTTGACCAGTGCGTCCTTTGCGCCGTAGGCCATCATTTCGCCCGGGGTGGACATACCAACCAAACCAGCGACCGAGAGACTGGTCAGAAGCTCGAAGTAGCCCCTCTCACCACCCGGGATGTTGCCCGGGTTTACGCGGGAGATGTAGCCGTCGAAGTTCTGGGAGACGTAGTCGTACAGGTCGTCCTTCCACTCCGGTCGGTAGTAGACGACCTCAGCGGACCAACCGGCTTCGCGGATAGCGTTGACGATTGGCATGGTGTCCTTGCGGTGTCCGTCGAAGTACTTGTCCGAGCCGCCCTCGATCTCGAATACAACAATGTTCTTGTGCACAGGCACTCCTTTTAAGAAAATACATGGACTTCCGGCACTCAATTGTCTCCGTAACGCAGCGAATACCCAGGCAGATAGCCCATTTCAGCCCATTTTCCAGTGATACGAATCAACACAGTTTTTGCGCTAACTCTCAGCTAAATTTTAGGGCACTACCTGGACTCCAAGCGCGCTGAAAACACTGCTTTTACCCCCAACTGTGAGGCGTATCCCAGGGTGGCCGCGGACGCAATTGTTGCCGTCGGAAAGCGCTCACACTGGGGACTATTCCGCCGTTCGCCACGCGACCCGTAAACTAGATATGCAATTGACGATAAACGTCAGAAAGTCCCACCCACCCAACTTGCGCCAAGGGAGTATCCGATGGCTGTTCCGCACGACCCGCACCCCCAGTTCCAGCAGTACGCCCACCCTGAGCGCCTCGTCTCTAGCTCCTGGCTTGCTGCCCGACTGGGCTCTCCCGGTCTGCGCGTTGTTGAATCCGACGAGGACTCACTGCTCTACGACATTGGACATATTCCGGGCGCGGTTCGCATCGACTGGCATCACGACCTTAACGATCCCGTGCGCCGCGACTATATCGACGCCGAAGGCTTTGCCGAGCTCATGCGCGAGAAGGGCATCTCGCGCGATGACACCGTCGTAATCTACGGCGACAAGTCCAACTGGTGGGCCGCCTACACACTCTGGGTCTTCGAGCTTTTTGGGCATCCCGACGTGCGCCTGCTTAACGGTGGCCGCGATGCCTGGATGACTGAAGAACGAGACACGAGCTTCGAGGTCCCCAATTACCCACGCACTGACTACCCTGTCGTCGAGCGCGACGACAAGACACTGCGCGCCTACTTCAGCGATACACGTGAGCTCATTGGAAAGGCTCCGATTATCGACGTGCGCACTCCGGAGGAGTATGCCGGTGCACGAACCCACATGGTCGATTACCCACAGGAAGGCGTCCTGCGTGGTGGCCACATTCCAACCGCGGTAAACATTCCATGGAATCAGTCCGTTCACCCGAACTCGCGTTTCCGCGACCGCGAAGAGCTTGAGCAGATTTACTCGCACGTCCAATTCGAAGATGAGGCGATTGTCTACTGCCGCATCGGTGAGCGCTCCGCGCACACCTGGTTTGTACTGCACCACCTGCTCGGCCACGAGAATGTTCGCAACTACGACGGCTCGTGGGTTGAGTGGGGAAACATGATTGGCATGCCCATCGCCCACGGTTCGGAGCCGGGAAGCCTGTAGACGATTGACGCAACCGGTGGGCACTTCTCCCCACCGTTTTCCCGGCATCAGCGACTGGCACTACAGCGGAGAATTAATTCCCCCTGCCGCCCCCAATCAAGGGGGCGGCAGTTGCACTCTTAGGTGGTAATTTTGGCCGCAAACTTAGATTTTTGGGCGAAAAATAGCCACTTCAGCTGCCCCCACACCCACTTGAACGCTGCTCAAGGTCACAATCCCTACCCCCTTATGTAGCGAGCAAAAAGAGGTTGCTTACCGCACCTGTGACACAATGGAGGCATTGGGTCACACGCTGTTAGCTACCGCGTGGTTAACCGCATTGCGGTTCACCGCTCAGTTAACTGCAGTGCTGCTTGTGATTCCTACAAATGACTGTCGCAACCTTGCCCCGAGGGCCAATTCTCGGGGTGCCCACGAAAAATGGAGGATTTCGTGTCCGAGCAGACCACTGAAAAAATCACGAAGGTTCTCGTCGCCAACCGTGGCGAGATTGCCGTTCGCGTTATTCGCGCTGCGAAGGACGCAGGCATTCCTTCCGTCGCCGTTTACGCTGAGCCGGATGCGGACGCTCCATTCGTGACTATGGCGGATGAGGCTTTTGCTCTCGGTGGCACCACTTCCGCTGAGTCTTACCTAGTCTTCGATAAGATTCTGGATGCCGCAAAGAAGTCCGGCGCTAATGCCATCCACCCGGGCTACGGCTTCCTGTCGGAGAACGGCGACTTTGCTGAGGCTGTTGAGAACGCTGGCCTGATTTGGATCGGCCCGTCGCCAGAGTCCATCCGCGCCCTGGGCGACAAGGTCACCGCTCGCCACATTGCGCTGAAGGCTGACGCTCCGATGGCTCCAGGCACCAAGGAACCGGTTAAGGATGCAGACGAGGTCGTCGCGTTCGCTAAGGAGCACGGTCTGCCAATCGCCATTAAGGCTGCTTTCGGTGGCGGTGGCCGCGGCATGAAGGTCGCACACGAGATGGAAGAGGTCGCTGACCTCTACGAGTCCGCTACTCGCGAGGCCGTTGCCGCCTTCGGTCGCGGTGAGTGCTTCGTAGAGCGCTACCTGGACAAGGCACGCCACGTCGAGTGCCAGGTTCTCGCTGATAAGCACGGCAACGTCGTTGTCGCCTCCACCCGTGACTGCTCTCTACAGCGTCGTTTCCAGAAGCTCGTCGAGGAAGCACCTGCTCCGTTCCTGACCCCGGAGCAGGATGAGCGCCTGCGCCAGTCCGCTAAGGACATCTGCCGCGAGGCTGGCTACTACGGTGCCGGCACCGTTGAGTACCTGGTCGGCGCTGACGGCCTGATCAACTTCCTCGAGGTCAACACCCGTCTGCAGGTGGAGCACCCGGTCACCGAGGAAATTACCGGCCTCGATCTGGTCCGTGAGCAGTTCCGCATTGCCGAAGGCAAGGAACTGTCCATCAAGGAAGACCCGGAGATGCACGGTCACGCTTTCGAGTTCCGCATCAATGGCGAGGACGCCGGCAGCAACTTCATGCCGGCTCCGGGCACCATCACCAAGTACGTCGAACCGTCCGGCCCGGGTGTCCGCATGGACACCGGCATCAAGGAGGGCGATGTCATCGGCGGTCAGTTCGACTCCATGCTGGCCAAACTGATTGTTTGGGGCGAGACCCGCGAAGAGGCTCTGCGCCGCTCCGCTCGCGCCCTGTCTGAGTACCAGGTTGAGGGTCTGGCAACGGTCATTCCGTTCCACCGCCACATTGTGGAGAACCCGGCGTTTGTCGGCGATGGCGAGAAGTTTGACGTCTACACCAAGTGGATTGAAGAGGAATGGGACAACCCAATCGCTCCGTACGACGGTGACTCTGACGCTGACACCGACACCGTCCCGGCTCAGAAGGTCGTCGTCGAGATCGACGGTCGCCGCGTCGAGGTAGCCCTGCCGGGCGACCTGGCTCTGGGCGGCGGCAACGCTGGTGCCAAGAAGAAGAGCAAGAAGAAGCGCGCTGGCGGTTCCAAGAAGGCCGCTTCCGGTGACGCTGTGGTTGCTCCGATGCAGGGCACCGTCATCAAGGTCAACGTCGAAGAGGGCCAGGAAGTCTCCGAGGGTGACACCGTGGTTGTCCTTGAGGCCATGAAGATGGAAAACCCAGTCAAGGCTCACAAGGACGGCGTTGTCACGGGTCTGGCTACCGAGGCTGGCTCAGGTGTCGGCAAGGGCGATGTCCTGATGGAACTGAAGTAGTTCTAAAGCTCTAAGCGGGGCTGGTTGCGATGGGATTCGCAGCCAGCCCCGCTTGATTCTTTTCAGCCCCTCCCCCGGCGCCCTTAAACACTGTTCAGGACGTCTAGAGTGGACGGTATGGAACCCATGGAAGTAAATGCCGGCCGCTTCTACTGCCGTCCGCTGCGCCACGATTCCCGCGTCGATGACGCCCCGGTCGCAACCCAATTACTCACAGAATTGGCCCCTGACTCCGTCGCCGAGTTCCTTCGGAACTCCACCACCGAGTGGGAAAACGACACCGCCTACCGCTTTGCGGTTGCTGAGCAGACGAACGTCGAGATGCTCGCACTAGCAACCGTCGAGGTCATCAATGCCGACCACGTCAGCATCACCGTCCGTCCCGCAGGCGATCCCGCACGCGTGTTGCCTAACGACGATCAGGTCCTCACCAAGGTAACCGTCGCCGACGGCGTCGAAGCCGCCGAAAAAGCCCTCCACCGGTGGGCAGAGGGCTTCTTGGGCAAGAAAGTCAGCTAGCCGAACTGGCACCGCTACGACTGCTCAGTCCTAGGCGCCGGAACGCAGCAGGTAGATATCCATAATCCAACCGTGCTCCGCACGGAGCTTCTTTTTCAGCTCCGCAATCTCTTCGCCGACGTCGCCAACGCGACCACGGCGGAGCGTCTCCAGCTCCGTTCCCAGGAATGCACCCCAGAGAATCTCTTCCTCCGGGTCCGCGTGCTCGAGCCAGGCTGCACCGCCATCGAGCATCACCACCGCATCCATGCCAGGCGCACGCTCCCCCAGGCGCCGACCAGTGGTAATCAATACCGGCTTACCAATCTGGTTCAGGCACTCTCCATGCGCTGCGGTCAGCGCGGAAATCGCCGTCACACTGGGGATAACTCGCGAGCGCACGTCCAGCCCAAGGTCGCGGACGCGCTGCAAAATCCGCAATGTTGAGTCATACAAGGAGGGGTCACCCCAGACCAAGAACGCACCGCGGCGCTTGCCCTCTCGTCCGAGGTGAGCGACGAAGGCGTCGGCAAGCAGCTCTGCACGGCGCTGATGCCAGTCACGGACGACTGCGCCGTAGTTATCGGGCGTGCGGTCACGTGGCGGGTCGGGAACGGTAACGAGTTCGACATGCGGCGCATGCTTATCGACGATCGCCTGTCGCGCAGCCAACAAGTCCGCTTTGGCATCACCCTTGTCGAGAGCAAAAACTACGTCGACATCAGCAAGAGCGCCGATAGCCTCGAGCGTAATGTGGCTCGGACTACCGGCGCCGATTCCGATGACGTCTACATCGACATATCCGCTGTATACAGGGCTCTCGGCCTGAGTGCGGGCGGCGTCGTTTCGACTAGTGATTGGTCGGATCTCCCTCGTAACCGAACTGTTCAGCCATCTCATCTGGAGACAGGCCAGCCATCGAACCCTGGAGGTTAGCCGAAGCGGCCTGCTTCAAGTAAATCTCGCAAGCGTTGGCCATGTACTTGGAGTCGTACACGTTCATCTCCAGAATCGGAGTCAAAGAGCCATCATCTTCCATGCGCGAAACCAAAAGGTGCGGCTTGTCCGAGTCCGTGGTCATGGAGCACTTAATCTTGACACCGTTGACATCCGTGAAAGTTGGCTTAATCATATTGTCATCCTCCTCCAAAACAGCGACCGGAAAATAAGTAGCGCTGTTGCGACCGCAAGCGCAAGAAAGTCGCTCGTTATAAACCATGTTAGCCAGATTCCGGGCGGCACCGCCGAGCACAAAAGCACATGGGGGTAATAGCGAGCTTCCTGCATGTTTGCGTGTCAGGTCGAGGACCCAATTGCCACTAGAGCTCGCAGATGCGTTAAAGTGATGAAGTAATTTTCCGGCCGCCGAGAATGTGTTTTCACGGCTGTTTTACCCGGAAGATGATTGCCCTAGTAGCTCAGTGGATAGAGCACGGCTCTCCTAAAGCCGGTGTCGGAGGTTCGATTC